>NZ_JASBQZ010000089.1:0-1416 GCF_029960685.1 Pseudomonas sp. AL10 | reverse complement strand
AGTACAGAGAGTTCAAAGAATCTAAAGCTATCGAGCTCGCTGCAAAGCTGACAGACCGTACCGTTGAAACCATGAGGGAATTTCATGCGGAGGCTAAAGCTGACTCTGATAACCTTTTGCATGGAGATGAGTATGTTGTAGCGACTGAGTTTTTGATGGATGCTGTGCTTGGGGAGGTAAAGTCTTTAGCCGTGAAGGGCGGCAGCAAGATTTTTGCTAATGATTCGAAAGGGAAAGAAGCGGTAGAGACTAATCATGCTCTCAATGCTGCGAAAGGCGTTGTTGCTTCGAGAGTCAATGTGCGGACGGGCACTGCGAGCTCTACAGGAAGTGGGCTTGAATACGCTTGGAAAAAGCACGGTGGCGCTTGGGGTGAAAATAAATCTGCGTTCACGATTTCAAAGGACGAATTGAAGATCGTTCTGCAAACGCCCCAGGTCGTCAAGACACCTGCGTACCAATCACCGACGTCTGGTAATTTTATTCGAACGGTTGATATGGGAAGACCTATTGGTGTTGATGCCAAAACAGGTGGACAGTCCACTAGTTTTATGACGGTAATTACTGATTCACAAGGCAACTTGGTGAACACATTTCCTGGGAAGACGTTCTGAATTATGTATTACTTAATGATGTGGGATACAGGTTTAGCAGCCGTCGGCCGAGATGGCTGTCTTGATCGTATCGAGATTCCTTTGGATGTCGCGAGTTTTTTCTTTCGGCTGGATGTCGAGCAATTTCCAATGCTTTCCAGCTTGAGTTTTGACGATTATGACCTATTTTTCGGGGCGCAGATTAGTGCGCTTGCTGATGAATTGGTTGCTGTGGCGAACATCAATCCTACGATTTCAGAATTGGTTAAAAAGATGCTAGGTTTATTATTTAAGGCGCAAAGCTTAAGTAAAGCTGTTTTGTTTGACCCGTTTAAGTGAGGGTGTATAAAAAAGTGTGATAAAAGGGGAGCGGCGAAAAAAAGGCGATAAAGGGGGCGGATTTGAATGGCGCTTACTTAACCTTCTTCGGATGTCCATTTCTCCTGACCTCGGCCCTTGCCGCTGAACACGTTTGCATCAGCATCGGGTAAGGCTTGGGCCTTCGTTTTATGGCGCGAGGCTCAATCCGTCCCGGCAGGTTTCCGACGCGTTTCCTCGCGATCAACCTGAGTAAATTCGGTACCCCACCGCTTTGTTCATCGGCACCGTACTGCCGCATCGCAAGGCATAACTGAAGGCTATGCTTGGAGAAAAGGGGACAGATTTATTTTTGAAGTTTGGGTTTTGTGAAGGTCTTGAACAGTAGCGGATGAGTCTCTGTAAAATAAATCTGTCCCCTTTTTCGTTGAGACTCTGGATGCGCTCCCTGCGGACGTTATAAGCGCATTGAATGATTTTTCGGAAAAGGCGGCAATTTACGATA
>NZ_JASBQZ010000088.1:0-1854 GCF_029960685.1 Pseudomonas sp. AL10 | reverse complement strand
GATGTCATCGACAACGTCCTCCAACGCTTCGCCGGCCCCGAGTGGGAAACCATTGAGCAGCAATGGCTGGATGGGCATATCGGTTCACGCGAATGCCTGAGCCGCCAACTGGCGCTGATCAAGGCCACCCCGGCTGAACTGCTGGCGTACTTTGACAGTGTCGAGATCGACCCGGACTTCCCGGACTTCGTCGATCACGTCATGGGCCTGGGTGCCTCCATCGAAGTGGTCAGCGACGGCATCGAGCAGGGCATTGCCCGCATCCTTTCGCGCAACTACGTGACCCTGCTGCCGATCCTCGCCAACCGCCTGCGCCAGGTCGACCAGGACAGCTGGCGCATCGACTTCCCGTATGCCAGCGATGCCTGCCGCGCCGCGTCCGGCAACTGCAAGTGCAAATCCACGCCGCGCAACAAGCGCGTGCTGGTGATCGGCGACGGCAAGTCCGACATGTGCGTGGCCTCCACTGCAGACTTCGTGTTCGCCAAGGGCAGCCTCGCCGAGTACTGCGTCGCCCACCAGATCCCTCATGCGCGCTTCGACACCTTTGCGCAAGTGCCGGCGTTGCTGGCCAAGCTGCCACAAGGCCTCGCTGCCAACGCCACCACCTTCAACACCTCTTCTGACCATCAGGAACTCTTCCATCATGTCTGATATCCGTATCGCTACCGCCGAAGATCAGGTGCTTCTGGATAAAGAAGCCAAGTATTGCTCCTACGGCGACACTGTTCACTACATCGAGCCACCGCGGATTTTCAGCCGCTGCGAAGGCTCTTATGTGTGGGACACCGAAGACCAGGCCTACCTCGACCTGCAAATGTGGTACTCGGCCGTCAACTTCGGCTATGCCAACCCGCGCCTGAACAACGCGCTGAAAAAGCAGATCGACACCCTGCCGCAAATCGCCAGCCAGTATCTGCACAAAGGCAAGATCGAGCTGTCGGAAATGATCGCGGTCGATGCCAAGAACAAGTTCGGCCTCGACGGCCGTGTGCACTTCAACGTCGGCGGTTCGCAGTCCATCGAAGATTCCCTGAAGGTGGTGCGCAACGCCAGCAACGGTAAAAGCCTGATGTTCGCCTTCGAAGGCGGCTACCACGGGCGCACCCTCGGCGCCTCGTCGATCACCTCCAGCTTCCGCTATCGTCGTCGCTACGGCCACTTTGGCGAACGCGCCAATTTTATCCCATTCCCTTACCACTTCCGTGGCCCGAAGGGCATGACCAAGGAAGAGTACGGCAGCCATTGCGTGCAGCAGTTCGCCCGCTTGTTCGAGACCGAATACAACGGTGTCTGGGACCCTAAAACCAACCAGTGCGAATACGCAGCTTTCTATGTCGAGCCGATCCAGGGCACCGGAGGCTACGTGATCCCGCCGATGAATTTCTACCGCGAGCTCAAGCACGTCCTGGACCAGCACGGCATCTTGATGGTGTCCGACGAAATCCAGATGGGCTTCTATCGCACCGGCAAACTCTGGTCAATCGAGCACTTCGACGTACAACCGGACGTGATCGTGTTCGGCAAGGCGCTGACCAATGGTCTCAACCCATTGGGCGGTATCTGGGCCCGTGAAGAGTTGATCAACCCGAAGGTGTTCCCGCCAGGTTCGACTCACTCCACCTTCGCCTCCAACCCGTTGGGTACCGCGGTGGGCCTGGAAATGTTCAAGATGACCAGCGAAGTCGACTACGGCGCCATGGTCATGGCCAAGGGCAAATACTTCCTGGAAGGCCTGCAAGACTTGCAAAAACGCTTCCCGATCATCGGCGATGTGGACGGCCTGGGCCTGGCACTGCGCTGCGAGATCTGCGGCCCGGATGGCTTCACCCCGGACAAGGCGACCCTGGACTA
>NZ_JASBQZ010000087.1:0-2577 GCF_029960685.1 Pseudomonas sp. AL10 | reverse complement strand
TGCCGGTTTACCCCCCAAATCCCTGTCGAATTCCGGCCAGCGTGGTTTAACGGGGTGCCTAAGATCAAAAGCAGATCAAGAGCGGCTCGCTTCGCATCGTGGTTAGTCGGGTTGCTGCGAACTATAAGTGGGTCGTTCTCTATGCCGCCAGGCCGCAGTGGCCTAAGCCGCTCTCAGCGAGATAAACGCATAATTGGCCGGCACTTCCGTGGCAATTTGTGCCCCGGCATCCAGCACCTGTTCGGCGATGTCCATCCCGGACACATGAAACACCCATTCATTGGCCACCGCCGGCTGTTCAATCGCCAGTTCAATCGCCTGGGCAAACGCCTGCATGTCCGGCAAGTACGCGGTAAACCCGTCGCCCTTGAGGGCGGTCGTGCGGATGCCGAGCAACGCGCATACGGCTTCCTTGGTCTGTACGTCATCACGGTCGGCCTGGCGCGAACGGCGAATCAGTTCGGCCAGTTGCGTGTCCATCAATTCACCACCGACGATCAGCGCGGGGCCTTGCTCCCAGGATTCCGGCGGGCAGTCTTTGGCGCTTGGGTTGAGTGGGATATGCGGGTTGATCTCCATCGGGTAGATGCGGCACACCAGCGGGCGCCGTTCGTAGATGCGGCAGCGGTTGTCTTCGTCAAGATTCCGGCAGCGTCCGGCGTTGTAGGCGGCAAAGGTGATTGCCACAAATGCCTCGGTAGTGCCGCTGGGCACGATCACTGAACGGCGTTCGGCGTGTTCCCGTTGTTGCAGGGGCAGGCCCAGGCCGTTGCCAAGAAAGCCCTCCACCAGAACGATGACGTTGCCGCCGTCCGCCGCCCAGCTGCGGGCTTCTTCGAGGGTCAGGGGCACGTGATGGTCGCTGCAGCATTTGCCGCAACCTACGCAGGAAAAGTGTGTGTTCATGGTGGATCTGTCACCAGGCAAGGTCAGAGGGCACGCTTGAGGGGTGACGGGTTTTTACCTCTATCGACCGCTCAGGGGCTCTGGAAGCAAGTTATGCGCCAGTGAGGGTCAGCCCTTGGATAGGATGTCGCGCAGCACAAACTCCATGCCCGCACTTTCATACAGTTGGCGGGCGCGCAGGTTGCTCTCCAGCACCTTGAGGTCCACATAGGGTTCGCCGCGCTGCTTGAACACCTGGAAGCTGTGCAGCAGCAAGGCGCGGCCCAGCCCTTGGCCTTGGGCACAGGGGTGGACGGCCAGGTTCTTGATAAAGGCGCTGGTCCAGCATTGCGCCACCGCGAGAATACCGCCGCGGTTACTGGCCACCAGGCACAGCGTCGGGTCGTACTCGGCATCGGTGACGAACTGCCGGCGCCACTCCTCCAGGTGGCCGACACGGCCGCCGCCCTGGTCCTGGGTCATGCGCAGCACGGCATGGATCGCCGGGGCCAGTTCATCGCGATAATGATCCAGCCTGGTATCCGCTGGCCACTGCGGGGCGGGCAGGCTGCCGGTGAGGTCGCGACGCAGGAGCTGGTAATACTCGGCCAAGGCTTACAGGCCCTTTTGTGTCACGGTTTGCGCGGCGATGACCAGGCACTTGGTCAACTCTGGGGATGAGAACTTGGTGAGTACCGAGTCGGCACCGGCCAGGCGTGCTTTTTCGCTGTTCATCGCGCTGTCCAACGAGGTGTGCAACAGCACGTAGAGGTCCTTGAAATCCGGGGTTTCGCGCAAGGTGCGGGTGAGGGCGTAGCCGTCCATCTCAGACATTTCGATGTCCGACACCACCACGTTGATCTGTTCAACCGTGCCTTGCAGCTCCAGCAACACGTCGATGGCTTCCTTGGCGCTGCGGGCGGTGTGGCAGGTCAGGCCGAGGTTGCGCAGGGTGTGTACCGATTGCTGCAAGGCCACCTGGCTGTCGTCCACCACCAGGATGCGGGCATTGCCCAGCACTTCGGCTTCTTCCATGGTCAGGTCGGTCGGCGCCGCTTCAACCGGTGCCGGGGCGATGCCATGGATGACTTTCTCGATATCCAGCACCTGCACCAGGCCACCTTCCACCTGGGTAACCCCGGTGATAAACGCCCGATTGCCGCCGGAGCCGTAGGGCGGCGGGCGGATATCGGTAGTCAGGCAATGCACGATTTTGCTCACCGCCTGCACATGCAGGCCCTGCTTGGAACGGCTGACATCGGTGACGATCAGGCAGCCGCCGTCCGGGTCTTGCAAGGGCATTTCACCCAGGGCGCGGCTCAAGTCGATCACCGACAACGAAGCGCCGCGCAAGGTGGCGATGCCTTTGACGTGCGGGTGAGACTCCGGCAGCCTGGTCAATGGCGGGCAGGGGATGATCTCGCTGACTTTCAACAGGTTGATGGCCATCAGCTTGCCGCTGCGCAAGGTAAAGAGCAGAAGCGAGAGTGAGTCTGCGCGGGCTTTGGTGGTGGACATAAAAACCTTCTGTGGATCAGGGATGACGATCTATAGAGAGTTATCGACTTGGCTGGCCGGGGCTTTAACCGGATTTTGTGTCGGCCACTGTTTATGTGCAAGCTGGCTTGCCTGCGATGGCCATAGGTATCTACACAACTGTGCAGTTCGCCGCAGCCACCGGTAACCACGATG
>NZ_JASBQZ010000086.1:0-2769 GCF_029960685.1 Pseudomonas sp. AL10 | reverse complement strand
CTGTCAGTCCGTCACGGGAGCAAGCTCCCTCGCCACAGGTCCAGCGTCACACCAAAGATGTGTAGAAACCTATGGCCATCGCAGGCAAGCCAGCCCACAGAAGAATGCCAACAACCCGGAATCAGAAGGTCAACGTGCTTGAAACCGACACCTGCCGCGCATCACCAATAGACACGAACTGCGTATTCACCGAAGAGGTGTAATAGGTGCGGTCGAACAGGTTCTTCACATTGAGCTGAAACTTGACCTTCTGCCCATCAAGTTGCGTGTCGTAGCTGGCAAATACATCCGCCACGGTATAGCTCGGCAGTTCAAAGCTGTTGGCCGCATCCCCAGCGCGCTCGCCCACATAGCGCGCACCGGCGCCGACCCGCAGTTGATCGCCCCCCAGAAGAGTGCCGAAATCATACACAGCCGACAGCGAGCCGGTGTTTTTCGCCACGTTCTGCAGGCGCTTGCCTTTGAGCGTCGGGTCGTCGGTGACCTCGGCATCGGTGTAGGCATAGCTGCCGATCAGGCTCCACTTGTCGGTCAACTGGCCGCTGGCATCCAGCTCCAGGCCACGGGAGCGCACCTTGCCCGCCACGCTGTAGACCGAGGTTAGCCCCTCGCCCACCTGGACCAGCACGTTGCGTTTGTCGATGTTGAACAACGCCGCACTGGCGGTGATACGCCCCGGCAGGTCGAACTTGGTGCCCAGCTCCCAGGCCTTGGATTCTTCAGGGTCGAGGCTGCCATCCAGCACGGTTTTGTTGGCCAGTGGCGCAATGGTGGAGTTGGGCTTGAACGACTCGGTGTAGCTGCCGTAGAACGACAGTTCATCGGTGTAGCGGTACACCAGCCCGGCCCGAGGCACCCATTTTTGGCCATTGCCATCGGTGTTGGCGGTGAACGGCACGCCTTTGCCGGCGTATTGATCGTACATTTGATAACGCGCCCCACCGACCAGAATCCACTGGTCGTTGAGATGAATCGCATCCTGGAAGAACAGCGAGTCGCTGCGCAGCAGGTCAGTCTGGTTGCTGTCCGGCGCGCTGACGTTGGAACCCGCCACTTCGTTGCCGTACACCGGGTTGTTGTAATTGAAGACACCGCGCGGAGCCTGGCGGATCAGGTCGGCGCGGTAGATCTTGCGGTACTCGTCGTCCAGGCCGAACACCAGGTCGTGTTGCATACCCGCCACATTCAGCTTGCCTTCAAGGCTCGCGGTTGCGAAACGGTCGGTGGTCAGCGCGCCCTGGGTGCCATCCATGCTGCGGGTCAGGGTGCCGTTGGGGTTGACCTTGACCACCCGCACCTGGCTGGCGTCGTAGGTTTCGCGGTTCCAGCTGTAGCCGAAGTGGGCTTTCCAGTCGTCATTCAGGTCGTGGTCGACGGTCAGGCGATACAGGTCGGAGCGCCCTTCCATATTGTTGAACGGCTCATCCAGGCGGCGGGTCGCGGGGATATTCAGCGGGTGGCGGGTCTTGGGGTCGATGGCAGTGCCACGGTCAAAGGGCGAGAGAAACTCGCGGTGTTCATAGGCGACAACCACCTGGGTGGTATCGCCGTACCAGGCCAGGGACGGCGCCACCAGCGTCTCGCGGTGGGTACCGTAGTTGCGCCAGTAGTCTTCGTCTTCATGGTCAACGATCAGGCGATAGGCCAGGCCGCTGTCACCGAGGGGGCCGGTGGTGTCGAGGTTGCCGCCGCTGCCGTTCTTGCCGCTGCCGAAGGTTGAACCGCGCGCGGTCAGGGCCGTGGACTGCACCAGTTCGGGCTTTTTGCTGACGATATTGACCACGCCACCCGGGTCCTGGATGCCGTACAACAGCGACGACGGCCCCTTGAGCACTTCGACGCGATCAGCGGTGGCGTTCAACGCCCGGCCCTGCACCACGGGCATGCCGTCCTTCATGATCGAGCCATTACGGTTGTCGCCAAAGCCACGCAGCATCACCGCGTCCTGGGTGCTGCCGAGGGTGTTGGACTGGGTAATACCACTGATATTGCCCAGGGCGTCATCCAGGTTACGCGGCTGTTGATCGCGCAATACTTGGGCGGGCACCACATTTACGGTTTGCGGGGTTTCCAGCAGCAGGCCATGGGAGCGCATCACCGAACTGGTGGGCGGTGGCTGGTAGCTGGTGCTGGCTTGGGTGGGGTCGATGCCGCTGATAGTGGTAGCGCCCAGGTTGACCGCGCCATCGGTGGGCACCGGTTCCAGCGCCAGGGTACGGGCGTCGATCTGGCGAAAGGTGAAGCCGGAACGGCCCAGCAGACGTTGCAGGGCCTGGGTCGCGCTCATCTGCCCGCTGACCGCCGGGGCGTTGAGGCCGTAGGGCGCTTCATCGGTGTAGATCACACTGATCCCGGTAACCCGGCTGAAATCGCTCAACGCCTGGGGCAACGGCTTGGCCGCCAGGGCAAAATTGAACTGGGCACTTTGCTGCTCCTGCGCCTGCGCCATGGCCAGGGGCAATAAGACCAGCCCCGACACCGTGAATACCGAGGCTCCCAGCCACTGTTTGACCCAACCGCCCGCCGTCGATTTCATGCTGTGAGCACCCGTGTAGAAAACGCTGTTAATGCGAATTGATCGCAGTTTCATGCACTACACGGATGGGCCGGCGATTTACCTCACCTCTGCTGGCAATTATTTTTTATTTACGGCATCTGGGTGCCACCGTTATCACAGCATAGGTATCTACATCACTTTCTGGGCTGTAGGAGCAGACGGTAACCACGATGCGAAGCGAGCCGCTCTTGATCTTGATCTGCTTTTGATCT
>NZ_JASBQZ010000085.1:0-3577 GCF_029960685.1 Pseudomonas sp. AL10 | reverse complement strand
GTGGTGGGGCAAGAGCCTTTTGCTTACTTTTGGGCTCTTTTCAAAAGTGAGCCGCCGTCAGGGCGGAACCCTAAGTAGCCGTTACCGCAGCAATAGATATGCACACAATCCAACTGTGTCGCCTGTCAGGCCGCCATCGCAGGCAAGCCAGCTCCCACATTTGGATCCTGGGGCGCCAGGGAGATAGGCGTCGGCTGTCAGGCCGTCACGGGAGCAAGCTCCCACAGATCAGTCCCTTGCCAATGCCTCTATCGGGTCCAACCGCGCCGCATTCCGCGCCGGTACAAAACCGAACACAATGCCGATCAACGTCGAACAGGCAAACGCGGTAACGATCGAGCCCACCGAAAACACCATTTCCCACTCCTTCACAAACAGCGAAAACAGGTAGCCGATGGCGTAGGACAGCGAGATCCCGATGATCCCGCCGATCAGGCACACCATCACCGCCTCCACCAGAAACTGCTGGCGGATATCCGATTGCCGCGCCCCCACGGCCATGCGAATCCCGATTTCACGGGTGCGCTCGGTGACCGACACCAGCATGATGTTCATCACGCCAATACCGCCCACCAGCAAAGAAATCACCGCAATCAATGACAGCAGCAGCGCCAGGGAGCGGCTGGTTTTCTGTACCGTCTGCATGATGCTGTCGAGGTTGTTGGTGAAAAAATCCTTGGTGCCGTGGCGTTGCAGCATGAGCTTATTGACGTTGTCTTCCACCACCTTGCTCGGCTGGCCGTCCTTGATGCGCACGGTGATGCTGTCCAGATGACGCTGGCCCAGCAGACGCCCCGCCGCGGTTTCGTACGGCACCCACACGTTCAGGGCCTTGCTGGCGGCGAACATGTTTTTATTGTCCGCCGTCACCCCGATCACCGTGCACGGCAGGTTGCCTATCAGGATCACCTGGCCCAGCGGGTCGATGTTCGGCCCGAACAGGCGCTGGCGGGTATTGTGGTCGATCACCACCACCTGGGCCTGGCGCCGTGCATCGCTTTCGCTGAAGGCAATGCCGGCTTCAAGCTTGAGGCCCTTGACCTTGAAGTAGCGATCACTGACGCCATTGACCTGGGCGTCCAGGTCGATATTGCCGTAGCGCAACAACAGGTTGCGCCCCACCACCGGCGTGGCGCTGTCCACGTAATACAGCTGGTTCAGCGCCTCCACATCCGAGGGCATCAAGGTCTCGATGGCCGAGGCGCGGCTGTCGCCAAAACTGGTGCCGGAAAAGATATCGATGGTGTTGCTGCCGATGGCCTGGATGTCCTTGAGCACATAGCGCTTGGCGCCTTCGCCGATGGCCGAGATCGACACCACCGAAGTGATGCCGATGACAATGCCGAGCATGGTCAGCAAGGTGCGCATGCGGTGGGAGATCAGCGCCACCCACGCCATGTTGAACGCTTCCTTGAACAACCCCAGGCTCGCCACCAGGCGCCGCGCACCGCTGCGGCGGGGCTCGACCGGCGCCTCGGCGGGCAACTCCAGGCCGACGCTGTCGTTGGCCTTGTCGCTGATGATCTCGCCATCACACACCTCGACAATGCGCTGGGCGTTCGCCGCGACCTTGGGGTCGTGGGTGACGATAATCACGGTGTGCCCCGCCGCATGCAGCTCGGCGAGGATGCGCATCACCTCCTTGCCGCTGTGGGTGTCGAGGGCGCCGGTGGGTTCGTCAGCCAGGATCACTTCACCGCCGTTCATCAAGGCCCGCGCAATACTCACTCGCTGCTGTTGCCCGCCAGACAGCTGGCTGGGCCGATGGCTGGTATGGCCCGACAAGCCCAGGCGTGCCAGCAATTCCCCGGCGCGGCTATGGCGCTGGCTTTGCGGGGTGCCCGCGTAGATCGCCGGCATTTCCACATTGTGCAAAGCGCTCAGGTGCGCGAGCAAATGGTAACGCTGGAAGATAAACCCGAAGTAATCACGCCGCAGCTCCGCCAGTTGCTCATCGCCCAGGGAGCGGGTTTCGATGCCATTGATCTTGTAGCTGCCGGCGGTGGCGTAATCCAGGCCACCGAGGATGTTCATCAGGGTCGATTTACCCGAACCGGAGGCGCCGATGATCGCCAGCATTTCCCCGGCATGGATGCTCAGGTCGATGCCCTTGAGCGCGATGAATTCACGCTCGCCGGCCATGAAGCTGCGAGTGATGCCGTTGAGTTCCAACAGAGGCTGGCTCATGACTCAACTCCCCGCCACGGCAGGCGTGGCGTCGCCGATCACCACGGTGTCGCCCTCGGCCAGGCCATCAAGGATCTGCACTTTGACGTTGTTGTTGATACCGGTCTTCACCGTGCGGGCCACCGCCTTTCCCTTGGCATCCAGCACCCGCACTTCGTAGCGGCCATCGGCATTGCGCACACCCAGCGCCGCCACGGGCACCATCAGCGCGGCCTCGGCGGTGTCGAGCACGATGCGCACCTGGGCGGTCATGGCAATGCGCAGGCGGTGGTCGGGGTTGGGCACGTCGAACAACGCGTTGTAGAACACCGCGGTGTTTTGCTTCGGCGTGCCGGCGGTCTGGGTTTCAAGGAAGTTCTGCGGCGCCGGCTCAGTGCCGCGCAGCTTGGCGTAATAGCGCTTGTCCGCCTCGCCGAGAATGGTGAAGTACACCTGCTGGCCGGGGCTGATATGAATCACATCCGCTTCCGACACTTGGGCCTTGACGGTCATGGTGTCCAGGTCTGCCAGCTTGAGCAGCACGGGCGCCAACTGGCTGGCAATCACGGTCTGGCCTTCCTGGGTGACGATGCCCACCACATCGCCGTCGATGGGCGCGTTGATGCGGGTGTAGGCCAGGTTGACCTTGGCGGTGTCGATCTGGATGTGCGCGCTTTTGATCTGTGCGTCCAGGGACAGCAGGTTGGCCTGTTGTACCTGGTAGGTCGATTCGGCGTCTTCGAAATCCTGGCGTGACACCGACTCATCGGCCTGCAAGCCTTTGTAGCGCTCATACACGGACTTGGCCTGCTTGAGCTGCGCGGCGGTCGCGCGGCGTTGGGCCTGGAGGTTTTCTTCATCGACCTGGGCTTTGCGCAGGGTGTTCTGCAGGATCAACGGGTCGATTTCGGCCAGCCATTGGCCCTTCTTTACCTTGTCGCCGACTTTGACTTTCAGCGACTTGAGCTGGCCGGAGACTTGGGCGCCGACGTCGACTTGTTTGACGCCCTCCAGCAGGCCGGTGGCCAATACCGCGTTTTCGATATCGCCGCGTTCGGCGGTGGCGGTGAGGTATTGGGGGGCGTCGGCGGGGGCGTTTACGGTGTAGATGGCCAGGCCGATTGCGACGGCCACTGAAGCCAGAATGCCGATTTTGCGGAATTTAGACGTTTGCATGGTTGGCTTCTTGATTGAGTACAAATGCGTGGCTAGGGCCCTTGGTGTGGGAGCTGGTTTGCCGGCGATGGCGGCCTGACAGCCGACCCCTGTCTACCTGACACCCCGCGATCAACCTGTGGGAGCGGGCTTGCTCGCGAAGGCGGCCTTTTGGTCGACCATTTCGTTGGGTTGGAATGAGTACATATCCATTGCTGCGGTAACGGCCACTTAGGGTTCCGCTCTGACAGCGGCT
>NZ_JASBQZ010000084.1:0-3582 GCF_029960685.1 Pseudomonas sp. AL10 | reverse complement strand
AGGGCGGAACCCTAAGTGGCCGTTACCGCAGCAATGGATATGCACACAATCCAACTTTGTCGCCTGCCAGGCCGCCTTCGCGAGCAAGCCCGCTCCCACAGTTTGATCGCGGGGCATCAGATAGATAGGGGCCGGCTGGGAGGCCGTCATCGCCGGCAAGCCACATGCGTGAGTGTTCAACTCAAAGCATTTTGAACGCTCCGCACGCTCGTCTTTCCAACGAGAACAGGATTAAACCTGGCTTTGATCCTCTAGCGTGAACACACCGGCAACAGGAGGCAGCCGACCATGACTGACAACCCCACCCAACCCTTAGCCGCAGTAGCGATGCTGGCCCTGCTCAGCGCCTGCGCTGGCAACAACTCACCCTCGAATGTCGAGGCCCCCGGAAAACCCACGAAGCCCTCGACCCGAACGCTGGAAGCCGGCGCCGCCCTGCTGCAATCACGCCCACCGATTGATGCCCTGAACGCCTACCTGGACGGCTTTCACTTCTACAACGGCCATCCCGATGTACAAATGGAAGCCCATCACTACTGTGCAATCCTCAACGAGGAGGTCATCCAGTGCGTGATCTACGACGGCAACCGCAAGGATGCCAAGTTGATGGGCGTGGAGTACATCATCAGCGAGGCGCAATTCAACACGCTGCCCGCGCCTGAAAAGGCGCTGTGGCATAGCCATGTGCATGAAGTGAAGTCAGGGCAACTGGTGGCTCCGGGAATCCCCGAGGTGGCGGAGCATGCACTGATGGAGAAGCTGGTGCACACCTACGGCAAGACCTGGCACACCTGGCATACCGATCTGGATAAACGCCTGCCCTTGGGCGTCCCGCAATTGATGATGGGGTTCACCGCTGACGGCCAGGCCGACCCGCGTATGGTCGCCGAGCGAGATAAACGCCTGGGCATCGACAGTACCGAAAAGAAAAAGGCTCGCGCCGATATCCCCACGCCGCCCATCGCACCCGGTGCAGACGCGTGGCGCCAGGGCACGGTTATCCAGATCGCCGACCCAACCCAAAAGGCCCACCGGCACTGACGCCGCCATTCAGTCATTTGGATTGAACGATCATTTGCGGGCCCTTCTCTACCCAAGACCAGCCAAAGGAGGATGTCATGATGATTGATACCGCAACCGGAATGAGGCCTGGCGAGCGATACGCCGTGGAAAACCTGGAGCGCACCCCGAACTTCAGCGGGTTTTTCCTGGACGGAAAGTACTACCTGGGCCCTGAACTGATGACGGCAGTCGGATGGCTTGAGGGCCAGACGTTTATCTACGATGAGCTCGATGCCACAGGCGAACCGGTGTTTCCCGACCGCGTCGCTGGCACCCTCGAAAACTTGACCCTGATACTGACTGACGGCGCCCGCCTACAACTGCACCCGGTGCCCGTCCACGTGCCCGAGGATTCGCCTGGCGTCGTGCAGGCCAAAGGGAAACTGCACGGCAAAACCGTGGTGATCACCGGCGCCTCCAGTGGCATTGGCCGCGCGGCTGCTCACGCCTTTGCCGAGCAAAGTACCCGCTTGGTATTGGCGGCTCGGGATGAAAAAGCCCTGGAAGAGGTGGTCGAGGAATGCGCTGCGCGCGGCGCCGAGGCCGTCGCCGTTAAAACCGATGTGACCCAGGGCGACCAGATGCGCGCATTGGCCGAACAGGCAGCGGCCTTCGGCAATGGCCGCATCGATATCTGGATCAATAACGCTGGTGTTGGCGCGGTCGGCAGTTTCGAGAACACGCCCCTGGAAGCCCACGAACAAGTGCTGCAAACCGACCTGCTCGGGTACCTGCGCGGCGCCCACGTGGTGTGGCCCTATTTCAAAGCCCAGCACCGCGGCATTCTGATCAACACCTTGTCGCTGGGCAGTTGGGTAGCCCAGCCCTATGCCGTCGCCTACTCAGCCAGTAAATACGGCCTGCGCGGCCTGACTGAAGCCCTGCGTGGCGAGCTGACTGATTACCCGGATATTCATGTGTGCGACATCTACCCCGCCGTGATGGACACACCGGGCTTTCGCGATGGCGGCAATTTTACCGGCCACGAGTTGACGCCACCGCCACCGGTCTATGACCCACATAAAGTCGCGCAAGCGATGGTGGCCTGTGCGCTGCAACCCAGAGACAGCACCACGGTAGGCAGCGCTGCCACCGTGGCCCGCGTCGCGCATTTTTTGCTGCCTGGCTTTGCCCGGTTATCCGGTTGGCTCACCCGCCTCGGCCTTGAGCGCAGCCAGCGCGCCGCGACGTCGGCGGGCAACCTCTACACCCCGGCAAGTGGCGAACGTCGCGTGGAAGGCGGCTGGCGGCAAACCCGCCGTACGCCCTATGGCATTGTTGCAATAGGCGCAGCGCTGCTAGTGGGTGGCGTTGTCGTTGCGCGCAAATATTCAGCTCGTCACAAATGAACACGGCAAATCCCGAATGCCAGCCAGTCAAGCGCAGCTCCTCTGTGGGAGCGGGCTTGCTCGCGAAGGCGTCGGTCCATTAAACATTGATGTGACTGATACACCGCTTTCGCGAGCAAGCCCGCTCCCACATTTGATCTTCGTTGTCTCCCCTTTATGAGGTAACCCAGCATGTCTTACGATTACCAAGGTACTGCCAGTGTCATCACTGCCTCGCGCCATCTTGGAACACCCTCAGATGAACGCCTTAACGAATCAAAAAGCATTCAAATGGCCAGCAGCGGGAAACCGACCATCGCGCGCTTGGACTTTGACACGCCATTGGATTGGCCCGGCAATCCCAACTTTATTACCGTCAATTTGCCTGACGGCTCCTCTGTCAGCGGGGTGATCGCCGAGCTGGAACGCCCGGCCGATGGGCCTGGATGGGTCACCTTTACGGTAGATGATTAAGCCTCATCCACGCCCTGCGCCCAGTCATCGAATTGTCGGACAACTTATTTGAATTTTTTTTGACGTCAAATATCTGTACTTCATGAGTATCAAGGAGGCCTCATGAAACACAACGACCTATTCACTATCGAGTACCAGCTGCACGGCGAGCCCAAGTCCTTCATCGTGCGCGCGCCGCGCATGGACAATGCCGAGGCTTGGCATTGGGCCAGTTGTGACGCTGGTGTGGCGGTCATCCCCAAATTCGGGCAACACACGTTCAAGCGTGTGTCCAAACCGATGGCGGAGAAATACGGCATTACCCAGGTGCGCTGGAGTGGCGCGGCACAGATTCAATGGGCGGAGGGCCTCAGAGGATGAACAGCCAGACTCTTGGTTACACAACGACAAACAGGCGGGACGATGAGGTCGCGCGAAACGCCGAGATGTTTTTCGAAGCGGATCGATTGGACGCGTTGGCGTACGAGATCATTGAGTCCTACAGCGGCGATGCGCAGACGTGGGCGCGCTTTACCGAGGCGAAGAAACGTGCGGATGCGCAGCGTACGGTGGCTTATCGGGAGTGGATGCGGATTCATCGCTCCAAGCGAAAATAACGTCAGTGGGCACGTATCGATCTGACACCCCACGATCCAAATGTGGGAGCTGGCTTGCCTGCGATGGCGGCCTAACAGTCAACACAGTTGGACCGGGTACATATCCGTTATTTAGGTAACGG
>NZ_JASBQZ010000083.1:0-4119 GCF_029960685.1 Pseudomonas sp. AL10 | reverse complement strand
GGCTCGCTTCGCATCGTGGTTACCGTCTGCTGCTACAGCCCACAAAGTTGTGTAGGCGCCTCACCACCCCTCTTTCAACATCCGCACCTCCAGATGCTGCAACAACATAATCGTCTTGCCATCCACAATCTCCCCACTCTGCACCATCGCCAGCGCCTGCTCGAAGCCCAGCTCCAACACCTCGATATCCTCGCCCTCTTCTTCCAGGCCACCACCCGCCCCCACTCGGTCACCTGGCTGATATTCGCCGATAAAAAAGTGAATACGCTCGGTTACCGATCCTGGGCTCATGAACGCCGCATAGATTTTTTCCACATGCCCCACGCGATAGCCGGTCTCTTCCTCGGCCTCCAGGCGGATGCGCTCTTCGGCGCTGGCGTTGTCGAGCAAACCGGCTGCCGCTTCAATCAGGTAGCCGGGGTAATCGTTGACGAACGTGGGCATGCGGAACTGGCGAATCAGCAACACCGTGCGTTGTTCGCGGTTGTACAACAGGATGGTGGCACCGTTGCCCCGGTCATACACCTCGCGGGTCTGGGCTTGCCAACTGCCGTCGCGACGGCGCAGGTCGAAGCTGTATTTCTTCAGCAGGTACCAGTTGTCCGAGAGGGTTTCTTCGGCGGTGATGCGCACGGGGCTGTTATTCATGTGTGGGCCTTTGCAGGTGGGGCAGGTTCAAGCCATCCACCCTATCAACCCGCACGAGGATTGTTCAATGCTGTAACACTTTCATCGGTCACGGCCGTCGCATTAATGCCTACCCGCCCAGGCCATCTGGTAAAACCCGTGCTTCATCTTTGTTCTGGAACCTTCATGTCTTCTGCTTCTATGCCCCGCCGGGGCCTGCGCTGGTTTGTCTGGCTGTGCATGGCCGTGTTGATTGTCGGCCTGCCGGTCGGTTGCGCCGTGTTGCAACACAAGGAGCGCGAACTTGTGTTTCGCATCGAGCCGGGAACCGCCGGCTGGTACACCGGCCTGCCCAAGGCGGTGCAGGAATTCGAACTCAAGCCCGCCAGTTTCAAAGCAGGGCAGAACATTCATGGCTGGTGGTACCCGGCAGCCAACAAAGACGCGCCCGCCATCCTCTACCTGCACGGGGTACGCTGGAACCTCACGGGCCAATTGTTTCGCATCGAGCAATTGCATGCCCTGGGCTTTTCGGTCCTGGCCATCGACTATCGCGGCTTTGGCCAAAGCCAGGGCGACTTGCCCTCGGAAGCCACGGTGTACGAGGACGCTCGCATTGCCTGGGAGCGTTTCCAGACCCTGCAACCAGACCCCGGCAAGCGCCTGATCTACGGGCACTCCCTGGGTGGCGCGGTCGCCATCGACCTCGCTGCCGAGTTGGGCAAGCAGGTGCCATTGCCGGTGCGCGGGCTGGTGATCGAGTCCACGTTCACCTCCCTGGCGGATGTCGCCACGGCCGTTGCCAACACCTCATTGCCGGTGCGCTGGTTGCTGTCGCAGAAGTTCGATTCCATCGACAAGATTGCCGACATCCACATGCCGCTGCTGGTGGTCCACGGCCTCGACGACCGCTACGTACCACCGCGCTTCAGCCAGCAGTTATTCGAAGCCGCCCAGCAACCCAAACACCTGTTGCTGGTGCCCGGTGCCAGCCATAACAACAGCATGAACCTCGCCGGACGCAGCTATGGGCAGGCGCTGGAAAACCTGATGCGCACGAAGATGCCCGCCCAGGTGGTGACACACTCCACAGGCCGCGATAACGCCTCATAAATACGCTTTTCGGCACTGGGTTCGCGCTTGGCTGTCAAGCGCAAACCCTGGCCATGTTGGCCCGAAATGCAAGTTGATCAAATAATGATCTTCGCGGAAATCGCCAACGCTGCCGGGCCTTCGCAAAGTTATCCACAGAGATACCCACGGTTTTCGTGGACAACTCTTTTTATATTTTTACGTTTTTTCTGCTCAAGCCGTGCTTCCAGGAAAGGTGCCGGGCAACAGGATTTCGCGATTCACCTCGCGTATATCCTTATAGCCGCAGAGCGCCATCGACACGTCCAGTTCGCGGGCGATGATATCAAGCGCCTTGGTCACCCCCGCCTCGCCCATCGCCCCCAACCCATACAAATGCGGGCGGCCAATCATGGTGCCCTTGGCGCCCAGCGCCATGGCCTTGAGCACGTCCTGGCCGGAACGAATACCCCCGTCGAGCCACACTTCAATGCGGTTGCCCACGGCCTCGACAATCGCCGGCAATTGGCTGATGCTCGACGGCGCGCCATCAAGCTGCCGGCCACCGTGGTTACTCACCACCAACGCATCGGCACCGCAATCGGCCGCCAAGCGCGCATCCTCCACATCGAGAATGCCCTTGATGATCAGCTTGCCGCCCCAGCACCGCTTGATCCACGCCACATCGTCCCAGCTCAGGCGCGGGTCAAATTGCTGAGCGGTCCACGACGACAGCGAACTCATGTCGGCCACCCCCTTCACATGCCCGACGATATTGCCGAAACCACGCCGCTGGGTACCCAGCATGCCCATCACCCAGCGCGGCTTGGTCATCATGTTGAGAATGTTCGGCAGGGTCAGCTTGGGCGGCGCGGACAAACCATTGATCAAGTCCTTGTGGCGCTGCCCCAGAATCTGCAAATCCAGGGTCAGCACCAATGCATCCACCCCGGCCGCCTTGGCGCGCTCGATCAACTGCTCGATAAAACTGCGGTCGCGCATCACATACAACTGGAACCAGAACGGCTGGCCGACATGCTCGGCGATGTCTTCCAGCGAACAGATACTCATGGTCGACAAGGTGTAGCGCAGCCCGAACGCGGCAGCGGCACGGGCAGTGAGGATTTCACCATCGGCATGCTGCATGCCCGCCAGACCAGTCGGCGCCAGCGCCACGGGCATGGCCATGTTTTGGCCGATCATACTGGCGCGGATCGAACGCTCGTCGATATTGCGCGCCACCCGTTGGCGGAACTTGATACGTGCAAAATCCGTTTCGTTGGCGCGGTAGGTGCTCTCAGTCCAGGAGCCGGAATCGGCGTAGTCGTAGAACATGCGGGGCACACGCTTTTGCGCCAGCTTGCGTAAGTCTTCGATGGTTGTGATCAACGGCATCGGGTCACCTCTCCCTGAACTGAACACAGAGAGTAACCGGCAGGAGCGTGGGCAACCAGCCGTTGCGTTTAGATGAAGCGGGGATTAATCTCGCACAAACCCGCAATAAAGCGCACAAACATGCACAACACTCATCAAGCCATCGACCTGCCTTCCCTGCGCAAGCAGAAGATTTTGTTGTTGCTGGAACGCGACGGCAAGGTCACCGCCTCCGAGTTGGTCGAACATTTCGCCGTGTCTCAGGACACCATCCGCCGCGACCTCGGCGAACTCGCCGCCGCCGGCCTGCTGCAACGCGTACACGGCGGCGCCCTGCCCCGGCCCAAGGATACCGGCAAGGATTTCTTTACCCGTGTCGGCGAGACCAACGAGGTCAAGCGCCACCTCGCACGCGTAGCGGCAGGCCGGGCTGAAGACGGCCAGATCGTGCTGTTCGATTCCGGCTCTACCACCTTGCAGATCGCTCAGTGCTTGCCCCATGCACTGCACCTGACCGTGATCACGCCATCCCCGATGATCGCCATCGCCCTGGCCGACCATCCGCATGTGAAGATCATCCTGGCCGGCGGCCAACTCAACCCAGCCACCCTCTCCACCGGCGGCCATGAAGCGGTGCGCCTGATCCAGAGCGTCAAGGCCGACCTGTTGTTCACCGGAGTGTGCGCATTACACCCACAAGTAGGCATCACCTCGCTGCATTTTGGTGAAGTGGCCGTCAAGCAAGCCTTGCTCGACAGCGCGTCCCACGTCATCGCCGTGACCACCTCAGACAAACTCGGCGCAGTGGAACCCTTTGTGGTTGCGCCGTGCAGCCGTATTCATACGCTGATTACCGAGTGGGACGCGCCGGATGTGCAGGCGTATGAACAGCTAGGGCTGCAGGTGCAGAGGGTGTAGGAGCGAGCTTGCTCGCTCCTACAAAAAGGGCCAGCCGGCCATCTGGAGACGCTAACCACGATGCGAAGCGAGCCGCTCTTGATCTTAGGCGCCCCGTCAAACCACGCTGGCCGGAATTCGACAGGGATT
>NZ_JASBQZ010000082.1:2016-5438 GCF_029960685.1 Pseudomonas sp. AL10 | reverse complement strand
CTGAGTTCGGGATGGGATCAGGTGGTTCCAATGCTCTATGGTCGTCAAGAAATTCGGGTACTGAGTCGTGGCCAGTTGGCCTCGCTTCAGCAAATTGGGTAGGTGATAGATCGTGGTGTTTTGTGAGCGTCGAACTTTCGGTTCATCTTCGTCTTCACACACCGCAATCTGATGCTCTTTCGAGTAGTCAAATTGCTTGGGTGTTATATGGTCAAGCCTCACGGGCAATTAGTATTGGTTAGCTCAACGCCTCACAGCGCTTACACACCCAACCTATCAACGTCGTAGTCTTCGACGGCCCTTCAGGGAACTCAAGGTTCCAGTGAGATCTCATCTTGAGGCTAGTTTCCCGCTTAGATGCTTTCAGCGGTTATCTATTCCGAACATAGCTACCCGGCAATGCCACTGGCGTGACAACCGGAACACCAGAGGTTCGTCCACTCCGGTCCTCTCGTACTAGGAGCAGCCCCTCTCAAATCTCAAACGTCCACGGCAGATAGGGACCGAACTGTCTCACGACGTTCTAAACCCAGCTCGCGTACCACTTTAAATGGCGAACAGCCATACCCTTGGGACCGGCTTCAGCCCCAGGATGTGATGAGCCGACATCGAGGTGCCAAACACCGCCGTCGATATGAACTCTTGGGCGGTATCAGCCTGTTATCCCCGGAGTACCTTTTATCCGTTGAGCGATGGCCCTTCCATACAGAACCACCGGATCACTAAGACCTACTTTCGTACCTGCTCGACGTGTCTGTCTCGCAGTCAAGCGCGCTTTTGCCTTTATACTCTACGACCGATTTCCGACCGGTCTGAGCGCACCTTCGTACTCCTCCGTTACTCTTTAGGAGGAGACCGCCCCAGTCAAACTACCCACCATACACTGTCCTCGATCCGGATAACGGACCTGAGTTAGAACCTCAAAGTTGCCAGGGTGGTATTTCAAGGTTGGCTCCACGCAGACTGGCGTCCACGCTTCAAAGCCTCCCACCTATCCTACACAAGCAAATTCAAAGTCCAGTGCAAAGCTATAGTAAAGGTTCACGGGGTCTTTCCGTCTAGCCGCGGATACACTGCATCTTCACAGCGATTTCAATTTCACTGAGTCTCGGGTGGAGACAGCGCCGCCATCGTTACGCCATTCGTGCAGGTCGGAACTTACCCGACAAGGAATTTCGCTACCTTAGGACCGTTATAGTTACGGCCGCCGTTTACCGGGGCTTCGATCAAGAGCTTCGCGTTAGCTAACCCCATCAATTAACCTTCCGGCACCGGGCAGGCGTCACACCCTATACGTCCACTTTCGTGTTTGCAGAGTGCTGTGTTTTTAATAAACAGTCGCAGCGGCCTGGTATCTTCGACCGGCATGAGCTTACGGAGCAAGTCCTTCACCCTCACCGGCGCACCTTCTCCCGAAGTTACGGTGCCATTTTGCCTAGTTCCTTCACCCGAGTTCTCTCAAGCGCCTTGGTATTCTCTACCCAACCACCTGTGTCGGTTTGGGGTACGGTTCCTGGTTACCTGAAGCTTAGAAGCTTTTCTTGGAAGCATGGCATCAACCACTTCGTTAACTAAAAGTTAACTCGTCATCAGCTCTCGGCCTTAGAATCCCGGATTTACCTAAGATTCCAGCCTACCACCTTAAACTTGGACAACCAACGCCAAGCTGGCCTAGCCTTCTCCGTCCCTCCATCGCAATAACCAGAAGTACAGGAATATTAACCTGTTTTCCATCGACTACGCTTTTCAGCCTCGCCTTAGGGACCGACTAACCCTGCGTCGATTAACGTTGCGCAGGAAACCTTGGTCTTTCGGCGTGGGTGTTTTTCACACCCATTATCGTTACTCATGTCAGCATTCGCACTTCTGATACCTCCAGCAAGCTTCTCAACTCACCTTCACAGGCTTACAGAACGCTCCTCTACCGCATCACTTACGTGATACCCGTAGCTTCGGTGTATGGTTTGAGCCCCGTTACATCTTCCGCGCAGGCCGACTCGACTAGTGAGCTATTACGCTTTCTTTAAAGGGTGGCTGCTTCTAAGCCAACCTCCTAGCTGTCTAAGCCTTCCCACATCGTTTCCCACTTAACCATAACTTTGGGACCTTAGCTGACGGTCTGGGTTGTTTCCCTTTTCACGACGGACGTTAGCACCCGCCGTGTGTCTCCCATGCTCGGCACTTGTAGGTATTCGGAGTTTGCATCGGTTTGGTAAGTCGGGATGACCCCCTAGCCGAAACAGTGCTCTACCCCCTACAGTGATACATGAGGCGCTACCTAAATAGCTTTCGAGGAGAACCAGCTATCTCCGAGCTTGATTAGCCTTTCACTCCGATCCACAGGTCATCCGCTAACTTTTCAACGGTAGTCGGTTCGGTCCTCCAGTTAGTGTTACCCAACCTTCAACCTGCCCATGGATAGATCGCCCGGTTTCGGGTCTATTCCCAGCGACTAGACGCCCTATTAAGACTCGCTTTCGCTACGCCTCCCCTATTCGGTTAAGCTCGCCACTGAAAATAAGTCGCTGACCCATTATACAAAAGGTACGCAGTCACCCAACAAAGTGGGCTCCCACTGCTTGTACGCATACGGTTTCAGGATCTATTTCACTCCCCTCTCCGGGGTTCTTTTCGCCTTTCCCTCACGGTACTAGTTCACTATCGGTCAGTCAGTAGTATTTAGCCTTGGAGGATGGTCCCCCCATATTCAGACAAAGTTTCTCGTGCTCCGTCCTACTCGATTTCATGACTAAGAGATTTTCGCGTACAGGGCTATCACCCACTATGGCCGCACTTTCCAGAGCGTTCCGCTAATCTCAAAGCCACTTAAGGGCTAGTCCCCGTTCGCTCGCCACTACTAAGGGAATCTCGGTTGATTTCTTTTCCTCAGGGTACTTAGATGTTTCAGTTCCCCTGGTTCGCCTCTTGCACCTATGTATTCAGTACAAGATAACCATCTTATGATGGCTGGGTTCCCCCATTCAGACATCTCCGGATCAAAGTCTGTTTGCCGACTCCCCGAAGCTTTTCGCAGGCTACCACGTCTTTCATCGCCTCTGACTGCCAAGGCATCCACCGTATGCGCTTCTTCACTTGACCATATAACCCCAAGCAATCTGGTTATACTGTGAAGACGACATTCGCCGAAAATTCGAATTTCTCAGTTAAGAGAACTCACAAATTTTACCTTAGCCTGATCCGTTACCAGTGAAAGTAACGTTCAGTCTATCTTTCTATCACATACCCAAATTTTTAAAGAACGAACTAGTCAAAGACTAGAAATCAACATTCACCATCACAACGATGGAATGCTCATTTCTAAGCTTTATACAAACAGAAGCAGTAGTGGTGGAGCCAAACGGGATCGAACCGTTGACCTCCTGCGTGCAAGGCAGGCGCTCTCCCAGCTGAGCTATGGCCCC
>NZ_JASBQZ010000081.1:0-5774 GCF_029960685.1 Pseudomonas sp. AL10 | reverse complement strand
ATCAAAAGCAGATCAAGATCAAGAGCGGCTCGCTTCGCATCGTGGTTACCGTTGGCCGCTAAAACCTACAAAAATGTGTAGATGGTTCGGTTGACTCATCAGTGACTGACCCTCCGCTTTCGGAACAAGCCCACAGGAGATCTGCGCATAGCTGACGGGGATTATCTGGGGACTGGATTAATTTATATTTCAACCATAATATAAGTAAAAAATTACGCCCGTAATTTTTTTGCACAATGGTTTCCGGAGTTCGCCATGCCCCCTCTCCCCCTGCGTCTTCTCACACCCCTGGCCCTGTTGATGTTCCTCAATGGCTGCAACAGCAAGGCCGATACCGCTCAGGTACCAGTGCCGCGTCCGGTACTCGCCGCCAAGGTCGAAGCCGCCGGCACCCAGCAAAGCGCTTATACCGGCGTGGTGGCAGCACGCACTGAAAGCAACCTGGGCTTTCGGGTCAGCGGCAAGGTGATCGAGCGCAAGGTCGACCCCGGCCAGCATGTCTCCCGTGGCGACACCCTGTTGGTGCTGGACATCGGCGACTTCGAACTGGCGCTGCGTTCGGCCAAGAACCGCGTCAACGCAGCCGAGGCGCAACTGCGCCAGCGCCGTGACGATGAAAACCGTTACCAGCGCCTGGCCAGTACCGGCGCGGTGTCGCGGCAGATCTTCGACCAGTCGGCCACCAACCTGCGCGTCGCCCAGGCCGAACTGGCCGCGGCGCAATCGGATGCCAGCCAGATCGAAAACCGTCGCACATATTCGGTACTCAAGGCCGATGGCGACGGCATCATCACCGACGTGCTGGCCGATCGCGGCCAAGTGGTGGCCGAAGGGCAAATCGTCGCGCGCCTGGCCCATGACGGTGCCCGTGAAGCCATCGTCAACCTGCCGGAGAACCGGCGTGACCTGGCCGCGCAAAAAGCCTTGGCATTCCCCTTCGGCGCACCCGACCAGGCCGTGACCGCCACCCTGCGCGAGCTGTCCGCCAGCGCCGACCCGGTCACCCGCACCTACCGGGCACGTTATGTGCTGCAGGGTTCGGTCGAGCGTTTCGCCCTCGGTTCCACCATCACCGTGCGCCTGCAAGGCAACGGCCAGCCTCTGCAAACCCGCGTGCCCATTGGCGCCTTGCAGGATGCGGGGCAAGGCACGGGCGTCTGGCTGATTGGCGATGACCAAAAGATCAGCTTCGCCCCGGTGAAAGTCGCCAGCCTCGGCCAGGAAGACGCCTTGCTCGACAGCGGCGTAACACCCGGCCAAACCATCGTCGCCCTCGGCGCTCACCTGTTGCACAGCGGCGACACGGTGCGCTTGCTGCCCGCCCAGGCGCTGGCCCTCAACCGTCAGCAGGATCAATGAGTATGCGCGGGATCAACCTCTCCGAACTGGCCGTCAAACACCGCGCCGTCACCCTGTTTTTGCTGATTGCGATCCTCGTCGCCGGGGTCTTCGCATTCAGCAAGCTGGGGCGCGCCGAAGACCCTTCGTTTACCGTCAAGGTCATGACCATCACCGCCGCCTGGCCCGGCGCCACCGCCCAGGAAATGCAGGAACAAGTCGCCGACCGCCTAGAAAAACGCCTGCAAGAGCTGGACTACTACGACCGCGTCGAGACCATCGCCCAGCCGGGCTTTGTGTCGATGCGCATGACCTTCCTCGAATCCACCCGCCCGAGCGAGATCCAGGCGCTGTTCTACCAGACGCGCAAAAAGCTCAGCGACGAAGCCGCGCAATTGCCCAAGGGCGTGATCGGGCCGTTTTTCAACGATGAATATTCCGATGTGTACTTTGCGTTGTACGCCCTGGAAGCCGAACACCTACCCCACCGCCAGCAGGTGCAAATGGCCGAACAATTGCGCCAGGGCCTGCTCAACCTGCCCGGGGTGAAGAAGGTCAATATCCTCGGCGAACAGGCCCAGCGTGTGTTTGTGGAGTTTTCCTATGAGCGCCTGGCGACCCTGGGCATCAAGCCCGAACAGATCTTCACCGCCCTCGCCGCACAAAACGCCGTGGCGCCCTCAGGCTTCGTCGAAACGGCGGGCGCCCGCGCTTATATCCGCATCGACGGCGCGTTCGACAGCCTGGCCTTGATCGAGAACGTGCCCCTGCAAGTCAATGGCCGCGTATTGCGCATCGCCGATGTAGCCACCGTGAGCCGGGGTTATGAAGACCCGCCCAGTTACCGCATCCGCCACCAGGGCGACCCGGCGCTGATGCTGGGCGTGATCATGGAGAAGCACTGGAACGGTCTGGAACTGGACAAGAGTCTGCAAGCCGAAGAAGCGCGGATCCAGGCCGACCTGCCCCTGGGCGTGAACTTCGCCAAGGTGTCCGACCAGGCGAAGAACATCAGCCTGGCGGTCAATGAATTCATGCTCAAATTCTTCGTCGCCCTGGCGGTGGTGATGCTGATCAGCCTGTTGGCCCTGGGCTTTCGCGTGGGGCTGGTGGTGGCGGCCGCCGTGCCGCTGACTCTGTCGATCGTGTTCGTGATCATGCTGGTCACGGGCCGTGAATTCGACCGGGTCACCCTCGGCGCGCTGATCATCTCCCTGGGCTTGCTGGTGGACGACGCCATCATCGCCATCGAGATGATGGTGGTGAAACTTGAAGAAGGGTTTGACCGCATTCACGCGGCGACCTATGCCTGGAGCTCCACCGCCGCGCCCATGCTCACCGGTACGCTGGTGACCATCATTGGCTTTTTGCCGGTGGGGTTTGCGCGCTCCGGTGCTGGCGAGTACGCCGGCAATATCTTCTGGATTGTCGGGTTCGCATTGATTTCGTCGTGGCTGGTCGCGGTGGTGTTCACGCCTTACCTGGGCGTAAAAATGCTACCGCAGATCAAGCCAGTGCCCGGCGGGCATGATGCGATTTATGCCGGGCGCTACTACCAGAAACTGCGCCGCCTGGTAGAGGCCTGCGTGCGTGGGCGCTGGCTGGTAACTGGGCTGGTGGTGGCCGCGTTTGTGCTGTGTGGCCTGGGTATGGCGGTGGTGAAGAAACAGTTCTTCCCCGACTCGGACCGCTCGGAGCTGATTCTGGAAGTGTATATGCCGCCCGGCAGCGCGTTCAAAAGCACCGAGGCCGTAGCGGCTCAGGTGGAGAAGGCGCTGTTGCAGGAACCCCAGACGAGCATGGTCGACACCTATGTGGGCGGCGGCGCACCGCGGTTTTTCCTGTCGTTGAACCCTGAAATGCCGGACCCGGCGTTCGCCAAGTTGATCGTGCAAACGCCGGATTCCCATGCCCGCGACGCACTGAAACTGCGGATGCGTGAGCGCATTGCGGCAGGCGAATTCCCTTCGGCGCGGGTTCGGGTCACACAGCTCGTCTTCGGCCCGCCAGTGCCGTTCCCGGTGGTGTTCCGCGTTTCCGGGCCGGACCTGAATGTGCTGCGTGGGTTGTCTGAAGACGTGCGTCAGGTGGTAGCCGGCAACAAGCTGACCAGAGACACCTTCCTCGAATGGGGCGAACGTGCCAGCGGTTATCGCCTGGTGCTGGATCAGGATCGCTTGCGCCTGCTGGGGTTCACGCCGGACGAGGTCAAGTCCCAACTCAACGCTTTGCTCAGCGGCAACCCGATCACCGAAGTGCGCGAAGGCAACCGCACCGTGTCGGTGGTGGCCCGTGCCCAGGGCAGCCAGCGTGAAGACCTGGCCAACCTCAACAACATGACCCTGACCAACAGCGCCGGAACCTCGGTGCCATTGGCCCAGGTCGGGCATTTCCAGGCGGTAATGGAAGAGCCGATCCTCAAGCGCCGCGACCGCGCCACCACCGTGGAAGTGCGCGCCGACATCATCGACGGCGTACAACCGCCCGATGTGGAAATGGCCGTGTACAAAGACCTGCAGCCACTGATCGCCAAGCTGCCCAGCGGGTACAAAATCGACATCGGCGGCCCGGTTGAGGAAAGCGCCAAGGCCAACGTCGCCCTGGCGGCGCTGTTCCCGATCATGATCCTGCTGACCCTCACGGTGATCATGTTCCAGGTGCGCTCCTTTGGCGTGATGTTCATGGTGTTCGCTACCGCGCCTTTGGGCCTGATTGGCGCAGTGCCGACCTTGTTGTTGTTCAACCAGCCGTTCGGCTTTAACGCGATCCTGGGCCTGATTGGCATCGGCGGCATTCTGATGCGCAACACGCTGATCTTCACCGACCAGATCCGCCAGAACCAGGACCACGGCATGGCGATTCGCGAGGCCATTATCGAAGCCACGGTGCGGCGCGCCCGACCGGTGATCCTTACGGCACTGGCGGCGGCGTTGGCGTTTATTCCGCTGACGCTGTCGGTGTTCTGGTCGTCGCTGGCTTATGTGCTGATTGGCGGTGTGCTGGTGGGCACGGTGTTGACGCTGTTGTTCCTGCCGGCGCTGTGCAGCCTGGTACTGCGCGACAAGGTTGCTGAAACGTCCCACGTAACGGCCGGATAAGCTCTACTCCCCTCCCCTGTAAACCGCTGCAAAGTCCCTCGCCTGATCAAACAGTGCGAGGGATTGCAGATGGTTTTTCCTGTTAGTGCCTTGGTTACCTGGCCGCCCCCCGTGGGGAGCCGTCGCGGATGACCCAAGCAGCCCAAATTACCTTTATCGAACACGAGCTGGATGGTTTCCATCAGAGCCTGGCGGAGTATCGCCAGCAGATGGGCGCCTGGTATTCGCGTGTGCTGGATACGGTCAGTCATGCAGCGGACATGCCTTCGTTGCTGGGTATGGATCGGGTGTTGCGGGTTGGGGATGCACAGCAGTCGGTCGGTCTTGGCGATGCGAACTTTTCCACCGTGGCCCGCTGTCCGGCGGGTGGTGTGCTGAAGATCCAGAGCAGGTTCGAGTCAGCGTACGACGTGCCGATCGGCAATATCCCGGTTGAGGTGATCGGGCTGGATGACGGCAGTGCCAGGGTCATCCTGCTCGACGAGCAAGGCGAAGGTTCCCACGACTGCGCCGCCGGCGGGCGTTATCAGGTGAGGGTTCAAGGCGGTGTTTCAGCGCAGCAAGTCGACGCCTTGTTTGCTTCCTATGCGGGGCTGACAGCGGATCTTGAGCAATGGCTGCGCGAGCAGTGGCAAGGCTTCAAGCCACACTGGCAGCAATCCACCGCCAGCGCGATTGGCAACGGCGTGCTGGCCGGCAGTTGGGCAGCGATCCGTGACGCGTGGGACAGCATCAAGCAGGTGCAGGCGATGCTTGAAGACCCGCTCAAGTACGTCGAGCAACTGGGTAGCGAGGCGGCCAGGTTGGCGCAAATAGCCACTGATGCGCCCAAGGTCATGGAACAGGCGATGTTGCTGGCCAGTGATGAGGCCGCGCTGTACCTGTTACTGCGCACGGCCATGATCTGGCTGGAAGCGTTACCGCCCAGTGAAGTCGCACAAGCAGCCGCCGGTTTTATGGTGTCGCTGCTGATTGACCTGGTGATTGGCGTGGTGTTGACCATCGCGCTGCCGGCAGCGGGCGTGGCGTATTTGAGTATGCGCCTGGTCAAGTACGGTGCGTGGGTGCTTCAGTCAGCCGTGGGCTTCGTGACCGGTGTGCTGACGATCCTCACGAAGTTCATGCAGGCGGTGGACCGCTACAAAGCGGTGGCGGTTCGCGGGGTGGTGGGTGGGCTGAAGCAAGGCACGATGCAGATGCGCTGGCGGGCGCGGCAGAACGCGGTGCTGATGCAGAAAGAGCGTGTGGATGATGTGCCGGCTGTGGCTTCAAATCCCAAAGGAGATGCGGCGGCTTCTGCGGATAAAACGGTCACTCACGGTTGCCCGGTGTCGATGG
>NZ_JASBQZ010000080.1:0-7295 GCF_029960685.1 Pseudomonas sp. AL10 | reverse complement strand
GTCCAACTGTGTTGACTGTCAGGCCGTCTTCGCAGGCAAGCCAGCTCCCACATTTTTAAGCGCATTTCACTTCAGGCTTTTCTCTAGCCAGGCTTTCAAGTCCTGGATTTCTGCTTCGCTGATGGTGTGATTCATCCCCGGGTATTCATGAAACTCCGGCTTGAGCCCCAACCCCGCCAGCACCTTGTTCGCTTGCGTGGCCGAGCTAAAGGGCAACACCTGATCCAAAGTGCCATGGCCAATAAAGATCGCCAGCTTGCCCATCGCCGCATCCGGTTTCAGCGCAGACCTGAGCACTGGTAGCACGCTGCCACTGAGCGCGGCGATACCGCGTACCAATTCGGGTTCACGCAAGGCCACCTCGTAAGACATGATCGCGCCCTGGCTGAACCCCACCAGGAACACCCGATCACTTTGGGTGTGATACTTGGCGGTGGCCTTGAGCACAAAGTCCTTGATCAGCCGGGCGCTGCTGAACAGTTCGTCGGTCTCGCCGTTGTACTCAGGCTCATCGGTCTTGGTAAACCAACGATAACCCTGCGGCGCCACCGGCAGTGGCGCACGCACCGACAGGTAGGTCCAGGTGGACGGCAACGCGTCCTTGATGCCAAACAAGTCTTCCTCGTTGCTGCCAAAACCATGCAGGAAGATCACCAGCGGCTGGTTGCGCGCATCGCCCTGGGTCTGTTCCAGATAGGACAACGGCAAGTCGGTGTGCAAGCCACTATCGGCATGAGCGGCGCCGGCCACCAGGGCCAAGGCGAAGGCAAGCTGTTTGAGCATCGTGTTTACCTCAGGGTTTGCGCAACAAATAGGTGTCCATGATCCAGCCGTTTTCCAGACGCGCCGCCTTGCGTACCCGTTCAATCTCTTCTGCCACCTGTGCCACTTTGCCGCTGATCAGTATCTCATCCGGCGTACCCAGGTAAGCGCCCCAGTAAATATCCAGGTCCTGATCCGCCACGCTGCGGTAGGAATCTTCGGCGTCGAGCATCACCACCAGGGTATCGGCATCACTCGCCTGCCCCGCCGCCAGGCGCCGCCCGGTGGTGATTTCGATGGACTTGCCGATGCGGTTGAGCGGCACCTTATGCTGCGCCGCCAGGGCCTGCACACTGGTGATACCGGGGATCACTTCAAACTCGAACACACAGCGACCACTGGCAAGAATCGCCTGCAAGATACGAATGGTGCTGTCGTACAGCGCCGGGTCGCCCCAGGCCAGGAACGCCCCCACTTCGCCGTCGGCCATTTCTTCGTTGATCATGCGTTCGAAGGTCTGCTGCTTATCGCGGTTGAGGTCTTGCACGGCGGTGGTGTAGTCGATTTCACCGCGCACACGCTCCGGGCAGTCGGCCTCGACAAAACGGTAGCCGGGCTCGGTGATGTAGGTCTCGCAGATTTCCCGGCGCAGGTCGATCAGCTTGTCCTTGCTCTGGCCCTTGTCCATCAGGAAGAACACGTCGGTACGGTTCAGCGCCTTCACGGCCTGCATCGTGATGTAGTCAGGGTTGCCGGCGCCAATGCCGATGATCAGGATGCGTTTCATGGGGTGCTCTCAGTGCGGGGCGTTGATTTTGCCATGTTCCGGGAATCAGGCGGAAGTTTCCAGGCGCAGGCGCCACACGCCGTTGAAGCGTAGCTCGGTGGCGGACAATGGCTCGACGTCGATCCGGTAGAACATCGAGATCGGCAACTGCATGACGGACAGCATCGCCGCGCGGATGACGAACGGGTGGGTCACGGCGATGACATGGCCGGGGTGGGTTTCGAGGGAGTTGAGCCATTGGCCAACCCTAATGCACAACTGACCCACCGACTCGCCGCCGTGGAATGCACTGGCGCTGTCGGTGGCCCAGGTATTCAAGGTTGCGCTGTCGAGTTGGCCGATGCGCTGGCCTTTCCATGCGCCGACATCAAGGTCGCGTAAGGCGGGGTCGACCTGGGCGTTATCGCCGAACAAGCCAGCGCTCTGGCAGGTTCTGGCCTCGGGGCCGCACAGCAGGCGTGCCTGTTGTTTGTAGCGGCCGGCCAGGGACAAGGCCGCGCCCTGCCAGTCCATCGTGACGGACTCGTCATCCGGAAAACGCCCCTGCTTTTGCAGGGGCGTGATGGCGTGGCAGATCAGGGTCAAGCGGGTGGCCGGCATGGCAATTCTCTGTACCTGTAGGAGCGAGCTTGCTCGCGAAAAGCGTCAACGATAACGCGTGCATCCTGAAGAAGCGCGGCGCCTTTGCGTTTTTCGCGAGCAAGCTCGCTCCTACGGGGTGTTCGTGCTTCAAGCCAGCGCAGCGCTGGCAGGCACTGCCGTGGAGTGAGCGCTGGCGACAAAATCTTCCTTGCGCAACACCACCAACGCCAGCAACGACACCACCCCGGTCGCCACGTAGAAATACCACGGCGAGGTAATGTCGCCTGTCACCTTGATAAGCCAGGTGGAAATCAACGGCGCACTGCCGCCGAACACCGCCACCGGCACGTTATAAGCCACCGCAATCCCGGTAGAACGAATGCGCGTGGGCAGCAGCTCACTCATCAGCGCATAGGTCGAGGATGCATACAGCCCGAACAAAATCGCCACCGCCATCAACGGTGCGAAGAAGGTCGCCGGGGTGGCGGTCGGGGCGGATTTGAACAGCCAGAACATCGCCAGGGTCGCCAGTGTGCCGATCACCATCAGGAACGGCTTGCGCCCGTATTTATCGGTAAAGGCTCCGCCAAACGGCATCACGAAGGCCGCCGAGAAGCTGGCGACGAACACGTACAGCAAGGTGGTGCCGCTGTCGAACTTGAGGATCTTGGCCATGTAGGTCGAGGCGAAGGTCAGCACCAGGTAAAAGATCGAGCTGTGCAAGGTGATGATAAAAAACACCAGGGCAATTGCCCGCTTCCATTGCCAGACCTCACGCAGCGGCGCCCGGGAGGTTTGCCCGGCGCGTTGCAAGGCGAGGAACTCGGGGCTGTCTTCGAGCTTGAGGCGGATGTACATGGAGATAAAGCCCAGGGGCGCGGCGATCAGGAACGGTACGCGCCAGGCCCATTCCTGCATGACCTCGGCGCCCAGCACCCAGGTCATGCCATTGGCCACGGCGCCACCGAGCAGCAGGCCGAGCACGGCGGTGACCATCAGCCAGCAAGTGGCAAAGCCGCGGCGACCGGGGCCGGCGTATTCAGAGATGAAGCTGGTGACGGTGCCAATCTCGCCGCCCGCCGAGAAGCCCTGCACGCAGCGCACCAGGATCAACAAGATCGGTGCGGCGATGCCCAGGCTGGCGTAGGTCGGCAACAGGCCCAGCATCACCGTGGAGCCGGTCATCATCACCAGCGCCATGATCAGGGTTTTGCGCCGGCCGATCTTGTCCGCCAGCGGGCCGAAGAACAGCCCACCCAAGGGGCGGATAAAGAAGCTCAGCGCAAACGCGGCAAAGCTGGCCAACAGGCTGGTGGTGGGGTCATCGGAGACGAAGAACGCCTGGCCGATATAGACCGCGAGAAAGCCATACACGCCGTAGTCGTACCACTCGATCAAGTGGCCGGAGGTGGCGCCCAGAAACGCACGGCGGCGCTTGCGGACGGTGTCTTGTGCGGGATTGCCCATCGTGGGGACTCCTTGTCTGATTATCGATCCATGTTAAAGCGCGGCGATACTCGCGGTTTGCAGCCAATGCCGCAAGTCGGTCTTGAGAATCTTGCCGTAGCTGTTCTTCGGCAAATCGCTGCGCCACACATATTTTTTCGGCTTTTTGAACGAGGCCATGCGCGCCAGGAACCAGGCCGTCAGCTCGCTTTCGTCCAGCGGCTGGCCGCTGCGCGTCACGACAAAGGCCACCACCGACTCACCCCATTGCGCGTCCGGCTCGCCCACCACGCACACTTCGAACACTTCGGGATGCTGGGCCAGCACTTCCTCGACTTCACGGGGGTACACGTTGCTGCCGCCACTGATGATCACGTCCTTGGAGCGATCCGTCAGGGTCAGGTAGCCGGCCGGGTCGAGGTAGCCGATGTCGCCGGTCAGCAGCCAGCCGTCCACCAGCGTCTGGCGCGTGGCCTGCGGGTTGCGCCAATAGCCTTGCATCACCGTGGCGCCACGCACCGCGATTTCACCGCGCTCGCCGGTGGGCAGTGGCTGGTGCTCGGCATCAAGAATGCGGATCTCGACACAGGCTTGCGCGTGGCCCACCGAGGCGGCCAAGGTGGCCCAGTCGGGACGCTGGCGCTCGGCGATCAAGGCGCGTGGCAAGACGCTGATGGTCATCGGGCTCTCGCCCTGGCCGTAGATCTGCACCAGGCGCGGGCCGAAGGTGTCGACTGCTTCGCGCAGGTCGGCCAGGTACATGGGGCCGCCGCCGTAGACGATGGTCTTGATGCCGGCGCCGTGATAATCCTGGCGCCGCGCCTGCTCGACCATGCGTTTGACCATGGTCGGCGCAGCAAACAACGACACATCGCCCATGTGCTCGGCCAGCCCGAACAGTTCGGCGGCATCGAAGCCATGGGAGGCCGGCACCACATGGCGGGCGCCGCAGCGCACATGGATGAAGTTGTACAGGCCGGCACCGTGGGACATGGGCGCGGCATACAGCGCCGCATCGTCGTCACTCACCGCGTCGACATCCGTGGCGTAGCACAGCGACATGGCAATCAGGTTGCCGTGGGACAGCATCACACCCTTGGAGCGCCCGGTGGTGCCGGAGGTGTAGAACAGCCAGGCGAGGTCGTGATCCTGGCGGGGCACCGGCTGTTCCAGGGTCGGCCAACCATGACTGGGCGGCAGCGGGTGGCCGTCCAGTTCCGTGCAACGCGCAGGCAAATCTCGCGAAGAAAACACTTGGCCGCCGTCGGTAAAGATCAACCGCGCCTCGGCATTATCGGCAATCCACGCCGCTTCGCTGGGGTGCAGCTTGGCGTTGATCGGCACCGCCACCCCGCCCATCCACCAGATGGCGTAGAGCAGTTCCAGGTAGTCGCAGCTGTTTTTCATCAGCAGCGCCACCGCGTCCCCCGGCACCAGGCCATGCTGTTCCACCAACTGCGCGGCGCGTTGGCGCACATGGGCGGCGAAGGTGGCGTAGTCGGCCACTTGCACGCTGCCGTCGAACAAAGCCGGGCGGTGCGGGGCCCGGCGCTGGGTATCGTGCAGCCAGTTGGCAATGTTCATGGCTCAGCTCCGGCGCGCCTGCAGGACCGAGGCGTAGTTGGCCACCGCCATGCCGCCCATGTTGAACACCAGGCCGAACTCTGGGTTGGGCACCGTCAGACCAATCGGCTCGCCGGTCAGTTGCCGGAACGCCAGGGCATGCATGGACACCCCCGTGGCGCCAACGGGATGCCCCTTGGCCTTGAGCCCGCCGGAAAGGTTCACCGGCAAGCGCCCGCCGGCGCGCACCACGCCGCTGTCGAGCACGCGATGGCCTTCGCCCTTGGGCGCCAGGCCCATGGCTTCGTAGATCAGCAGCTCGGCGATGGTGAAGCAGTCGTGCACCTCGGCGAAACTCAGGTCGGCCAGGGTCACATTTGCGCCGCGCAATGCTGAGTGAATCGCCCGCTGTGGGCCCTCGAAGGCGAGGATGTCGCGTTGGGCGATGGGCAGCGTGTCGTTGACCTGGGTCATTGCACGTATCTGCACCTCGCGACGAAACGCGCGCGCACGTTTGGGCGAGGCGAGGATGATCGCGGCGGCGCCGTCGCTGATCAGTGAGCAATCGGTCAGGCGCAGGGAGTCAGCCACGAACGGGTTGCTTTGGGACACGTTGTTGCAGTGCTCGAAATTCATCTCCCGATGCATCTGCGCCAGCGGGTTGGCCATGGCATTGGAGTGGTTTTTGGTGGCGATGGCCGCCATCGAGCCCAGCGGGCAGTGGTAACGCTCGGCGTATTGGCGCGCGGCGCGGCCGAACAACTGGGGGAAACTCAGGCCGGCTTCGGCCGGGTCGTTCTGGTAGCCGGCCCCGGCCAAGGCTTGGGTGACCGCGGCAGTGCTGGTGTGGGTCATCTTCTCGGCGCCCACCACCAGCACCAGCTCAGCGCTGCCGGAGAGGATCGCGTTGACCCCCGCCTGAATCGCCGCCGAGCCGGACGCACAGGCGTTTTCACAGCGGGTAGCCGGTTTGAAGCGCAGCCCGGGGTCGGCTTGCAATAGCAATGAGGCGGCAAACCCGTCGGGCACCAGCCCCGAGTTGAAATGGCCGAGGAACAACGCATCGATTTGCGACGCGTCAATCTCGGCATCGCTCAAGGCTTCCCGGGTAACCTGGACGATCAGATCTTCCAGCGTCGTGCCTTCCAGGCGACCAAAGCGGGAGTGACCAGCGGCAACAATGGAGACGCAATCAGCAGGCATAATCAATTTCTTCTGTTCTTGATTCGGACTTTACTTACAATGACCCACCCCTGATCGTGCGCCAATTCGTGTAACTACTTACACGGGTAAGTAGCGCCCCAGGGCATTGAACAACGAGGCAGGATGCCCCATGACCGCGCTAGCCCAGCAATTTCCCGACCTCGAACGCCTGGCGTTCAAGCTGTCCCCTGCACCGCAGATCGTCACCAGCGACCGCGTGATACTCGACTGCAACGACGCTTTCCTGAAGCTGTTCGGCTATACGCGCGACGCACTGGTCAACCAGCTGACTCTGCTGATCTACCCGTCCCAGGCCGACTACCACGCCATCGGCAAGCGCAGCCATGACTGGCTGCTCGACAGTGACAACGGCTTTTATTCCGATGAACGCTTCATGCAGCACCACAACGGCGAGGTGTTCTGGGCCAAATCCCACGGCTACACCCTCACGCCCAAAGACCCGTTCAAACTGATGATCTGGCACTTCGAACGCCTGGACCGCATGCACCAGGGCACCGGCGACCTCACGCCCCGTGAGCGGGAAATCGCCATGCACATCGTCAACGGCTTCAAATCCAAGGAAATCGCCCTGCGCCTGGCAATCTCCCACCGCACCGTTGAGGTGCACCGGGCGCGGCTGATGAAGAAACTCCAGGCCAAGACGGTGGTGGAATTGGTGTCGAAGATCATCATGGTGGCGTGACAGACAACAGCTATTTAACTGATGCCCCGCGATCCAAATGTGTGGGCAGTCCCAGTGCCGAGCAGTCAAGCGAACGCAACGCTCAAGGTAACAAAGATCAAATGTGGGAGCTGGCTTGCCTGCGAAAGCGGTAGTGCAGTAGATGCACAACCTGCAGGTTGCACACTCCACACTAACCACGATGCGAAGCGAGCCGCTCTTGATCTGCTTGTGATCTTGATCTCAGGCGCCCCGTTAAACCACGCTGGC
>NZ_JASBQZ010000007.1:115033-211563 GCF_029960685.1 Pseudomonas sp. AL10 | reverse complement strand
AACTGTGTCGCCTGTCAGGCCGCCTTCGCGAGCAAGCCCGCTCCCACAGTTGGATTGCGGTGCGTCAGATAGATCAGCGCCGGCTGTCAGGCTGTCACGGGAGCAAGCTCCCTCGCCACAGGTTCAGCGTCGCACCAAAATTGTGTAGATACCTATGCTGCGATGGCGGTAGGTCAGCTACTGAGATGTTGACTGACAGTCCGCCATCGCAGGCAAGCCAGCTCCCACATCAAGCTTTATGTGCTACGGCCGATAAGGAGGATTCAGTTTTAGGGATGGAGTGATGTGGGCGTGATGGAATTTCTTGGCGCAGTAGGCAACAGTTTTTCATTTCTCTACAACATGGTTACCGGCGCTTTGATCTTATGGGTCCTGACAGTGACCGCAACAGCGTCCGCAGTCAGGTCATTGGCTGAGGGGCGTGGTGCGCTATGGGGGGCCATGATTTCCACTGTAGGTGCAGTGATTATCCTACTGCTTATCCAGTTGATCGGTGTTCCCGAAGACACAACTAACGTTTTAAACAACTTCATCATCATGACCCTTGGAGGGCTGGGGTCCGGTCTGCTGGCTGTTGCACTCGTGGCGGAGCCGAATGCGGTCGAGGCGTTGAAGTTCAAACGGGCGTTGTTCAACATTCTTGATTACGCCTTTGTTTGGTTATGGCTGTCCTCTCTGTCCATGATTTTTCTTTTCCTTATTTCGAAGCTCTCTGGCCGCATAGTGGCAACTGATCATGCGCTCGGAATCATGCTTATCACCTTCTTGTTCACCTTTTTGAGCATTGTGCTGCTTGAGTGCCGTAACAAATTCGCTAAATGGGGAGAGTCGGTCGGACTGGGTCTATTTCTCATACTTGTTGTGCTCTTGGTGCTTTATGTAGGGACGCTTGCCTCGGTATGGTCCAAGGCACCGGGTTGGATACTGACGTTAAATAGTCTGGTGGCTTGCTCGATAGTGAGCACATCGCTGTATTACCGCAGGCGTGGCGCTGCACCGTTACTCCAGCCGTAACGATCCAGCACCCAGCTTGATTGATGCCTCTCCACATTCGCTCCTAAGGTACAGCCCACGACAGCAAACCCCGTGGAGCGACCATGACAACAACCATCACCCCCGACTCGCGCTGGACGCGGCGGCGCGACGAGAAGCAGCGGCGGCTCGGGCTGGTCAAGAAATACGCAGACGGGGCGGTGTTGCCCAGTGACAAGATCGTCGAGGCGCTTGAAGCCTTGATCCTCCCCGGCGACCGCGTGGTGCTGGAGGGCAACAACCAGAAGCAGGCTGACTTCCTCTCGCGCTCCCTGGCCAAGGCCGACCCGGGCAAGCTCCACGATTTGCACATGATCATGCCCAGCGTGGGCCGTTCCGAGCACCTGGACCTGTTTGAAAAGGGCATCGCCCGCAAGCTCGACTTTTCCTTCGCCGGCACCCAATCCCTGCGCATCAGTCAGTTGCTGGAAGACGGCCTGCTGGAAATCGGCGCGATCCACACCTATATCGAACTCTACGCACGGCTGGTGGTGGACCTGATCCCCAACGTGGTGCTCTCGGCCGGTTTCATGGCTGACCGCGCTGGCAATATCTACACCGGCGCCAGCACCGAAGACACCCCGGCGTTGATCGAGCCCGCCGCCTTCAGCGATGGCATCGTCATCGTGCAGGTCAACCAGTTGGTGGATGACGTCACCGACTTGCCCCGTGTCGACATTCCCGCCAGTTGGGTGGATTTCGTGGTGGTGGCTGACAAGCCGTTCTACATCGAGCCGCTGTTCACCCGCGACCCACGCCATATCAAGCCGGTGCATGTGCTGATGGCGATGATGGCGATCCGTGGCATCTACGAAAAACACAATGTGCAATCGCTCAACCATGGCATCGGCTTCAACACCGCCGCCATCGAATTGATCTTGCCCACCTACGGCGAATCCCTGGGTCTGAAAGGCAAGATCTGCCGCAACTGGACCCTCAACCCACACCCCACGCTGATTCCGGCGATTGAAAGCGGCTGGGTGGAAAGTGTGCATTGCTTCGGCACCGAACTGGGTATGGAAAACTACATCGCCGCACGCCCGGATGTGTTCTTCACCGGCCGCGATGGCTCGATGCGCTCCAACCGCATGTTCTGCCAGCTCGCCGGCCAATACGCCGTGGACCTGTTTATCGGCGCCACCCTGCAAGTGGATGGCGACGGGCATTCCAGCACCGTGACCCGTGGCCGCCTCGCCGGGTTTGGTGGTGCGCCGAACATGGGCCACGACCCACGCGGCCGCCGCCATGGCACGCCGGCCTGGTTGGATATGCGCCACGACGATGCGCCAGAAGCCCTGCTTGAACGCGGCAAAAAACTCGTAGTACAGATGGTCGAGACCTTCCAGGAGGGCGGCAAACCCACCTTCGTCGACACCCTGGACGCGGTGGAAGTGGCACGCAAAAGCGGCATGCCTCTGGCGCCGATCATGATCTACGGCGACGACGTTACCCACTTGCTCACCGAAGAAGGCATCGCCTACCTGTACAAGGCGCGCTCCCTGGAGGAACGCCAGGCGATGATCGCCGCCGTCGCCGGGGTGACTGCCATCGGCCTGCGCCACAACCCCAAGGACACCGCGCGCATGCGTCGCGAAGGCTTGATTGCCTTGCCCGAAGACTTGGGTATTCGCCGCACCGACGCCACCCGCGAGTTGTTGGCCGCCAAGAGCGTGGCCGACCTGGTGGAGTGGTCCGGTGGCCTGTACAACCCGCCCGCCAAATTCAGGAGCTGGTAAATGCGCGCGCTCAAACAGCATGAACTGAGCCTGGCCGATCGTCTGGCGGATATGGCGGTCGATGCGCTGATCGACGAAGCGGATTTGTCGCCCAAACCCGCCTTGGTAGACCGGCGCGGCAACGGCGCCCACAGCGATTTGCACCTGGGGCTGATGCACGCTTCGGCGCTGTCACTGTGGCCGATGTTCAAGGAAATGGCCGAGGCTGCGCTCGACATCGGCGAAGTCGGCCTGCCGTTGCGCGAAGCGCTCGGGCGTATTGGCCGGGAAGGCGAGCAGGCCATGCTCGCCACCACCCAGGGCGTGAACACCCATCGCGGTGCGATCTGGGCGCTGGGCTTGCTCACTGCTGCGGCGGCCCTGGAGCCCCGTGCCGTAACCCTGACCGCCGCCAAACTGGCGCTGCTCAACGACCGCTACGCACCGCAGCCCATGAGCCATGGCGCCCAGGTTGCCCAGCGCTACGGCGCACGCGGTGCCCGTGAAGAAGCGCAACTCGGCTTCCCCTCGGTGACCCAACGCGGCCTGCCGCAACTGCACAAGAGCCGCCGCGCATACGCCGGTGAGCAGAACGCTCGCCTGGATGCCTTGCTGGCGATCATGACGGACCTGGCAGACACCTGCGTGCTCTACCGCGCCGGTACCGAAGGCTTGGCCGCTATGCAACAGGGCGCCCAGGCCGTGCTCGACGCCGGTGGCAGCGCAACCCTGGCCGGACGCCGTCAATTGCATGAGCTGGACCTGCAACTGCTGGCCTTGAATGCCTCCCCCGGTGGCGCCGCCGACCTGTTGGCCGCCTGCCTGTTTATCGATCGCCTCGACGGAGCGTTGTGATGCAAACCCTATCCTTTGAATTCCCCGCCGGGCAGCCGCCCAAAGGCCGTGCGTTGGTGGGTTGCGTCGGCTCGGGCGACCTGGAAGTGCTGCTGGAGCCGGGCACGCCCGGCACCCTGACCATTCAGGTGCAAACCTCAGTCAATGGCGCGCAGCAACGCTGGCAGCACCTGTTCGAACGCATCTTCCAGGAGCAGACGCCGCCGGCCCTGAACATTGATATCCACGACTTCGGTGCCACGCCCGGCGTAGTGCGCTTGCGCCTGGAGCAAGGTTTCGAGGAGGTAGGCCATGACTGACTTACTTGCCAAACACAGCTTTGTGGAGCTCGGTGCCCGGCAGCGCGCCAAGGCGCTGTTGGATGCGGGTACCTTCCGCGAGTTGATCGACCCGTTCCAGCGGGTCATGTCGCCGTGGCTCAGCCGCCAAGGCGTGGTGCCACAGGCCGATGACGGGGTGGTGATCGCCAAGGGCAGCATCGGCGCCAAGCCTGTGGTGATTGCCGCGATCGAAGGTAATTTCCAGGGCGGCAGCCTGGGTGAAGTTGGCGGTGCGAAAATCGCGGGCGCCTTGGAGCTGGCCGCCGAAGACAACCGCAACGGCATCCCCACCTGCGCGGTGCTACTGCTGGAAACGGGTGGCGTGCGCTTGCAGGAAGCCAACCTGGGCCTGGCCGCCATTGCCGAGATTCACGCGGCGATTGTCGACCTGCGTCAGTACCAGCCAGTGATCGGCGTGGTGGCCGGCAGTGTCGGTTGCTTTGGGGGCATGTCCATCGCGGCTGGCTTGTGCAGCTACCTGGTGGTCACTCGCGAAGCACGCCTGGGCTTGAATGGCCCGCAAGTGATCGAACAGGAGGCGGGCCTGGAGGAATACGATTCCCGCGACCGCCCCTTTATCTGGAGCCTTACCGGTGGCGAGCAACGCTTCAACAGCGGCTTGGCCGACCGTTATGTGGCGGACGATATCGCGCAGATCCAGCAGACCGTCAGCACACTGTTGCAGCAAGGTGTGCCCTCACAACCTCGCAGCCGGCGCGCTGATTTCTACCTGGCGCGCCTGGCCGAACTGGACACCACGGCGCAGATCGAGCCGGCGGCGGTTCGCGCGCTGTATCAGGGAGAACGCTCATGAGAGGCTTGCAGTGGTTCAACGCATTGAGCGCCAACGCAACGCCGGTCGAAGGTTTGCCGGGCTCATTGAAAGTAGCGGACGGAGTATTGGGTGAACAGGCGGTACGCTATATCGCCGTGGTTCCCGACCCGCACAACCGCTTCCCCCGCGCCCGCAATGGTGAAGTCGGCCTGCTGGAAGGCTGGGGCTTGGCCAAGGCGGTGGACGAAGCCATCGCCCGGGGTGACAAGCGGCCCATCATCGCTATCGTCGACGTACCCAGCCAAGCCTATGGCCGCCGCGAAGAAGCCCTGGGCATTCATCAGGCCCTGGCCGCCGCTGCTGACAGCTACGCTCGCGCCCGGCTTGCCGGCCACCCGGTGATCGCCCTGCTGGTGGGCAAGGCCATGTCGGGCGCGTTCCTCGCTCACGGCTACCAGGCCAATCGCCTGATTGCCCTGCGCGACCCAGGCGTGATGGTGCATGCCATGGGCAAAGCCTCGGCCGCCCGGGTGACCTTGCGCAGCGTCGAAGAATTGGAAACCCTGGCTGCCAGCGTGCCGCCGATGGCCTATGACATCGACAGCTATGCAAGCCTGGGTTTGCTGTGGGAGACGCTGACAGTCACCCAGATTGAACAACCCACGGCGGATGACGTGGCGCGGGTCAGCGATTGCCTGGTGCAGGCGGTCAAGGATATCGGCAGCACCGACTTGAGTTCACGCCTCGGCGCCACCAACCGTGCTGCCTCCAGCCACGTGCGCCAACTGTTGCGGGAGCAATGGTGAACGCCCACGACTTGCTCTGGGGCATGACCCTGGCGCATCTGCCTGCGGATGCTCCGGCCTGGGTGCGGGAGGCGATCCGTGCCGGGCATCCGGTGGTGGTGCGGCGCGCCATCGCCGAGCCGGGCCATGTGGCGGTCGGGGTGCGTGGGCGTGTGCGTGAGCAGCGTTTTGCCGCCCGGATGCCTGTGGCGGCGGTGCATCGGCGGGTGGTGCCGCAGGATTTGCGAGACGTACCCTCCGCACGGGATTTACCGGCGCTGCGGGCCCTCGATCAACTGCGGCCGGTGCTGGCGCAGCAAGACTGGGGCGTCAGCGGCAGTGCCGGGTTTGAATTGGCCAGTGGCATTGAAGCGCTGCATGCCAACAGTGACTTGGATTTGATTCTGTGTACGCCCAAGCATCTGGATCGTAGGGAGGCACGAGCGCTGTTGGCGATCCTGGACACTGCGCCCTGCGCCGTCGATCTGCAACTGCAAACCCCTTTCGGCGCCGTCGCCTTGCGCGAATGGGCCGGCCCCTCACACCGTGTACTGCTCAAAACCGTCAGCGGTGCGCACCTTGTACTCGACCCTTGGCAGGCCGTGGCATGAGCAGCCTTTTGGTGTTTCCGGGGCAGGGCGCCCAACGCAGCGGCATGCTCCAGGCGTTGCCGGCCGACATTGTGCAAGAGGCCAGTGATGCCCTGGGTGAAGACGTTCGTCTGCTCGATTCGGCGCAGGCGCTTGAGTCGACGCGGGCTGTGCAGCTGTGCCTGTTGATCGCCGGTGTGGCCCATGCGCGGCAATTGGCGTGCACGCCGGATTACGTGGCGGGCCTGTCCATCGGCGCCTACCCAGCTGCGGTGATCGCCGGGTCCCTGGGCTTTGCTGATGCGATAAAACTGGTCAGCCTGCGTGGCGAACTGATGCAGCAGGCTTATCCACAGGGCTATGGCATGACGGCGCTGATCGGCCCTGATCTGTCCAGTGTCGAAGCGCTGCTGGCGGATATCCACAGCGTGCAAACGCCGGTGTACCTGGCCAATATCAATGCCGATAACCAGACCGTCATCGCCGGCAGCAACGAGGCGATGAAGCGGGTTGCCGAGCGCATCAAAGGCAACGGCGTCGCCAAGCGCCTGGCCGTCAGCGTGCCGTCCCATTGCCCGTTGCTGGAGCAACCCGCCCAGGCACTGTTCCAAGCCTTCGTCCCACTCAAGGCGCCGCGCATCACTTACCTGAGCAGCACCCGCGCGCGACCTATCCACAACCCCGAACAACTGCGTGACGACCTGGCCTTCAACATGTGCCGCGTCGTCGATTGGCGCGGCACTGTGCAAAGCGCCTACGAGCGCGGTGTGCGGCTGCAGATCGAACTGCCTCCGGGTGCGGTGCTCACCGGTCTGTCACGCCGTGTTTTTGAACAAGGCACGGTGATCGCCTGCGAAGGCGCCCGCCTGGACACCTTGCAGGCCCTGCTGCAAGAGGAGGAACGCCGCCACCGATAACGCAATACCCAAGGCTTTCGAAGCACAAAAACAACAATTTCGAACGAGCACTTTGAGGACAACAACATGATTATCTACGGTGTGGCTTTTTTGGCGTTCTGCACGTTGGCAGGGCTGTTTGTGGGTGAACTGCTGGGCAAGCTGTTGGGTATTCCGGCCAACGTCGGCGGGGTGGGTATTGCCATGCTGCTGTTGATCGGCCTGGGCAGCTACCTGAGCAAACGCGGCTTGTTTACCGGCAAGTCAGAGCAAGGCGTGAGTTTCTGGGCCGCGATCTATATCCCGATTGTGGTGGCGATGGCTGCCCAGCAAAACGTGTATGGCGCCATCAGCGGTGGGCCTATGGCGATTCTGGCCGGCACTCTCGCCGTGGTGCTTGGCTTTGCGCTGGTGCCGGTGCTGGTGCGTATCGGTAACCGCGAGCCGGTTGCTCCTGTTCCCACCAAAGAAGCCGGGTGATCGCCATGTACGAATCGATGATGAAAGTGATTACCGGCTACGGCTTGATCAGTGGTTTTGCCGTGATCGGCCTGATCATGTGGGTGTCCTATTGGATCTCCGATACCTTCACCAAGGGCCGCCTGCATGGTTCGGCCATTGCCATTCTGCTGGGGTTGGCGCTGTCGTATGTGGGCGGTGCGTTTACCGGTGGTTCCAAGGGCGTGGTGGATATTCCACTGTTGTCGGGCATCGGCCTGCTCGGTGGTGCGATGTTGCGGGACTTTGCCATTGTCGCCACGGCGTTTGGCGTGAGTGTCGATGAGTTGAAACGCGCCGGCTTCGTGGGTGTGCTGGCGCTGTTTGTCGGCGTGGGCTCGTCGTTCGTTGCCGGTGTAGGAGTGGCGATGGCGTTCGGGTACACCGATGCGGTAAGCCTCACCACCATCGGCGCCGGGGCCGTGACCTATATCGTCGGCCCGGTGACTGGCGCGGCGATTGGGGCCAGCTCCGAGGTGATGGCGCTGTCCATTGCCGCAGGGTTGATCAAGGCCATTTTGGTGATGGTGATGACGCCGTTCGTGGCGCCGCTGATCGGGCTGAACAACCCACGTAGCGCGGTGATCTTCGGTGGCTTGATGGGCACCTCCAGCGGCGTGGCGGGCGGCTTGGCGGCGACAGATCCGAAGCTGGTGCCTTATGGGTGTTTGACGGCGGCGTTCTATACGGCGCTGGGGTGCTTGCTGGGGCCTTCGTTGTTGTTTTTGTTGATGCGTGGGTTGGTGGGCTGACAGGTCGGGCCTCATCGCAGGCAAGCCAGCTCCCACAGGTGATCTCGGTCCGCTGTGGGAGCTGGCTTGCCTGCGATGGCGGTCTCAAACCTGGCGATTGGCATACATCCGACACTCCGCCAACAACGCCAGCAAGTTTGGGTCACGCTCCTTGGCTTTCAGGAACACCACACCGATCTGCTGCTGCAACCGATACCTGGGCTGCAGCGGTATCAGCTTCACGCGGTTCTCATACACCGCCGCGATCCGCCCAGGCAGCAGCGCATAACCCACCCCTGAACTGACCATGCTCAGCAAGGTGAAGATATCGTTCACCTGCATCGCCACCTTCGGTTCGAACCCTGCCTGATGGAACACTCGGTTGCCGTCCTGATGCGTGGCGAAGCCCTGGGTGAGGGTGATGAAGGTGGCATCGCGCACGTCGGCCAGGTCGATTTCCTGATTGCGGTCCAAGGGTGAATCGGCCGGGGTGGCGAGGAAGATGTCATCGCTGAACAGCGCGATCTGCTCGCAGTCGGGGTCGTGGGCGTGTTCGTCGAGGGAGATGAGGATCGCGTCCACCTCCATGTTCTTGAGCTTGTAGAGCAGGTCGAAGTTGGAGCCCAGGATCAGGTCGATATTCAGTTCGCTGCGCCGGATTTTCAGGCCCATGATCAGTTGCGGCACGGTTTTGACCGTCAGCGAATACAGCGAGCCGAGCTTGAAGCGTTCGGCCGAGAACCCGGCGGCTTCGCGGGTCAGGCGCACGCTGTCGACCACGTCGGCCACCAGTTTCTGCGCGCGTTCTTCGAGTACGTAGGCGCTTTCCAGCGGGGTGAGGTTGCGCCCCTCGTGTTTGAACAGCGGGCAGCGCAGGGCACTTTCCAGGGAGTGAATGGCGCGGTGCACGCTGACATTGCTGGTTTGCAGCTCGGCGGCCGCGCGGGCCAGGTTGCCGGTGCGCATGAACGCCAGGAAGATCTCCAGCTTCTTGAGGGTGAATTCTTCGTCGATCAGCATGGCCTTGGGCTCTTGTTCGATTGCACTCGATTGTGCCCGTAAACGCGGCTGTCGTCGCCGGAACGTCACGTGCCGCTTGCACTCTGATGCGCAAGGCAGGACGCTTGTCCGCCTGTTCTTGAGGGTTACGGGAGGTCAGTGACAGATGTACCACGGGGAACGATTCAACGCCTGGAGCCATTTGCTCGGTGCAGTCGCGGCCTGTATTGGCGCCGTGTGGATGTTGGTGGTGGCGAGCCTGGACGGCAGCCCCTGGAAGATCGTCAGCGTGGCGATTTATGGTTTTACCCTGATGGTGCTGTACAGCGCGTCAACGGTGTACCACAGCGTGCGGGGCCGGCGAAAAGCGATCATGCAGAAGGTCGATCACTTTTCCATTTACCTGTTGATCGCCGGCAGCTACACGCCATTCTGCCTGGTGACCCTGCGCGGGCCGTGGGGCTGGACGCTGTTCGGGATTGTCTGGGGGCTGGCGGTGATCGGCATCCTGCAGGAGATCAAGCCGCGCTCGGAGGCGCGGATTCTGTCCATCGTGATCTACGCCGTGATGGGCTGGATCGTACTGGTGGCGGTCAAACCACTGATGGCGGCGCTGGGCACGGCCGGTTTTATCTGGTTGGCGTCAGGCGGAGTGCTGTACACCGTAGGCATTATCTTTTTTGCTCTGGAGGATCGCTTGCGCCATTCCCATGGCATCTGGCATTTGTTTGTGATCGGCGGCAGCCTGCTGCATTTCGTGGCGATCATGCATTACGTGCTCTGACCTGCGGGAGGTCCAGCAACTCCCGCGCCCGGGTGCCGAAAATCTGCAGCAGGTCGGCCAACATATGCGGCGGCGGTTCGTGGGCGCGGGTCAAGGCGTACAGGGTAATCGGCAGGGGTGGCGTGAGCGTACGGATACACACGGTCGCCGTGGAGGCACTGAGGGCGGTGAAGGGGTCGATGACCGTTATGCCCGCGCCCGATTCGACCATCGCCCTGGCCAGGGAATAGGTTTGTACGCAAATGCTTATTTGTGGCGGTGGGCTGACGTTTTCCAGATAGTTGTCGAGCTTTGCAGCCAACGGATCGGCGCTGGAAAGGCCGATCAGCGACGTACTTGCCAGGTCGGCCAACGGCAGTGCCTTGTGTGATTCAGATTCAGGCCAGTAGCCTTTTGAGGCCAACGCCACCAGCGCTCCGTTCGCCAGTATCTGGGTGGTGAGGCCCGGGTGGCCGGAGAAATTGAGGGTCAACGCCAGGTCGATTTCACGCATCAGTAACTGCTGCACGAGCTCGCGGCTATGGTCGCTGGACAGCTCGCAGGCGATGTCCGGGTAGCTGCGCTTCCACTCCAGAATGGAGGGAGGCAGCAGTGACTGCGCCAGCGCGGGGATCGCCCCAATGCGCACACTTTGCTCCGGCGTATGGCGCAAGCTCTTGGCCAGCCGCTGCACCCCCTGCAGGCTCGTCGTCACTTTCTCTACTTCACTTTCCAGGGCCAGAGCTTCCGAGGTGGGCTGCAATTTGCCGCGCACCCTTAGAAACAGAGGAAAGCCCAGTTGCAATTCGGCGTGTTGCAATACCTTGGTTACCGCGGGTTGCGAGACATGAAGCAACTGCGCGGCGGCGCTGATGGAGCCCGTCTGCCGGATGGCCTGGAAGATTTCTATATGTCGCAAGCGCATGAAAGTTCATAACCTCAACTTATGGGTCGCTTACCTTTATTCATTGTTCAACTTTTGTCACTGGAACCTACTCTGGAATTCGTTTCAATCCATGTGAGGTGTCAATATGGCAAGGCGAGTATGTATCATCGGCGGCGGCGTCATTGGCTTGGCGAGTGCCTATGCATGTGTGCGTGCAGGCATGGAAGTCACCCTGGTCGAAGCGCAAAAAAAGTTGGGCAGTGCCACCAGCTACGCGAACGGTGGCCAACTGTCCTATCGCTATGTCACTCCCCTTGCCGACGCAGGTGTTCCACTCAAGGCGCTGGGCTTTCTGTTGCGTTCTGAGTCGCCGCTGAAGCTGCGGCCTCGACTTGACTCGTCGCAATGGCGCTGGCTCGCCTCGTTCATCGGGGCATGCCGCACCTCTGTCAACCGCACCAACTCCGCGCATTTGCTTCGCCTGGCGTCGATGAGCCAGGACGTGTTGAACCGTTGGCGGGTAGAGGACCATCTGGAGGGCTTCAACTGGAAACGCAATGGAAAACTGCTGACCTTCCGCTCCGAAGACAGCTTCGCAGAGGCGCGGCGCAAACTGACAGACCCCCTCCAGCAACAGGTGCTATCGGCCGAAGACTGCCGCAAGCTTGAGCCTTCGCTGATGGAGGGCACCTTTATCGGAGGTATTTACAACCCTACCGAAGAAGTCGCCGATTGCCATGCCTTCTGCCAACTGCTAGGCGGGGAATTGGAGGCGTCGGGACGTTGCCGCATTGTGTACGGACGCAAGGTGCAACGTATTCATGAGGCATTTGGTACGGTCGTGGCGGTGGAGCTTGAAGATGAAGTTCTGCCTGTAGAGAACCTCATTCTGGCGGCAGGCCATAACAGTTCGAGCCTGGGGTTGCCGGGGATGCGTTTACCGCTTTACCCCCTCAAGGGCTACAGCCTCAGTGTGCCCATCGGCGAACATCACTGTGCGCCGAAGATCAGCGTGACGGATTACGATCGCAGGACTGTTTATGCCCGAATCGGCGAGCAGTTGCGTATCGCCGCGATGGTCGACATGGTCGGCTTCAACAGCTCACCAGAGCCTAAGCGTCTGGCGGTCGTAAAACGCTTGGCCCGCCAGACATTTCCGATGGCCGGAAATTACGACGCTGCGGTTGAATGGGCAGGTATGCGGCCAGCGACGCCCACGGGCCTGCCACTGATTGGCGCCAGTTCTTATCGCAATCTGTGGCTCAACCTCGGGCACGGCGCCCTCGGTTTCACGCTTGCGTGTGCCAGTGGCCAGTTGTTGGCTGAAATGATTGCCGAACGGCCCACCTCGATCGACGCCCATGTATTTCTTCCCAGGGCGGCCTGATCGCTAATTAGCGGAGCGTACAACGATGAATAATGATGTCTGGATAGGCGTGACACCGGCTCGAACGGCAGCCCGGCCCGTGGCCAGTGGTACCGCCTGATGCCAGGAAAAGTGGTTGCCTATCGCGTTTTCAAGGCATGTGCTTTCGTTTCGCTGGTGCTGGGAGGGCATCTGGCGCTGGCGGACGACTTCAGCGCAACCTTGAAAAAAATCACCACCACCCAACAAATTTCTGTCGGCTATCGCGATGCGTCAGTGCCGTTCTCGTATATAGGCGATCAGAGCGGCAGGCCAATGGGCTATTCGGTGGACCTCACGCACAGGATCATCGAGCGCCTTCGGGAAAAAACCGGCCTGCCGAAGTTGCGGGTGAAGTATCGCCTGGTGACGTCCCAGACCCGCATTCCATTGGTGCAGAACGGCACCGTCGACCTGGAGTGTGGCTCCACTGGGGTGACAGCCGAGCGACAGAAGCAGGTGGCGTTTTCCTATGGGTTTATCTATGTGAAAGGGCAGTTATTGACGGCCAAGGACAGTGGCATCAATGGCTTTTCTGACCTCAAGGGCAAGCACGTAGTGACTACCGCCGGCACTACCAACGAGCGGTTTCTCAAACGCTATAACGCCGAGCATCAGAGCAATATGTTCGTGATCAGCGCCAGAGATCATGGCGAAGCGTTCAAGATGCTCGAAACCGGCCGGGCGGTAGCGTTCTATATGGATGACGCCCTGCTTTACGGCGAGCGCGCCAAGGCCAGGGACCCGCATCATTGGGTGGTGGTAGGCAAGGGACAGTCGCGGGAGATCTACAGCTGCATGGTGCGCAAGGATGACCCGCAGTTCCTCGCGGTGGTCAACGAAACCCTGGGCGACCTGTACCGCTCGGGGGAAATCAACGAGATTTACCAGCGCTGGTTCGAGCAGCCGATTCCGCCCAAGGGCTTGAACCTGGAGTTCCCGATGACCAGCGAGTTGAAGGCGATCATCGCCAAGCCGGTGAGTGACCCGGTGGAATGAGCAAGTGCTAACCCGATCAAACTGTGGGAGCTGGCTTGCCTGCTCCACAGTTGATTGGGTTTACAGGGTGAGGTTAGAAGTCGCCCCACAATTGCTGGGCGACTGCCAGCGCGACGACAGGCGCGGTTTCGGTACGCAATACCCGCGGGCCGAGGCGGGCGGCGTGGAAGCCTGCACTTTGGGCCGTTTCGACTTCGTTGTCCGTCAGCCCACCCTCGGGGCCGATCAAAAACGCCAGGCTCGATGGCTTGGTGTGGCTGATCATCGGCTCTGCCACCGGGTGCAGCACCAGCTTCAAATCCGCCTCGGTTTGCTTGAGCCAGTCGGCCAGCAAGAGCGGTGGGTGTATCACCGGCACCGTCGAACGCCCACATTGCTCGCACGCGCTGATTGCCACCTGGCGCCAGTGCAGCAAGCGTTTGTCGGCGCGTTCGTCCTTGAGGCGCACTTCGCAGCGGTCGCTGAAGATCGGTGTGATCGCGTTGACGCCCAGTTCAGTGGCCTTCTGGATCGCCCAATCCATGCGCTCGCCCCGGGACAGGCCCTGGCCGAGGTGAATGTGCAGGGGAGATTCGGCCTGGCCGGCAAAGCTTTCCGTGAGTTGCACGGTGACGCGTTTTTTACCGACTTCCAGCAAGGTGCCACGAAACTCCTGGCCGGAGCCGTCGAACAATTGCACGGCATCGCCTTCACCCATGCGCAGCACGCGGCTGATGTAATGCGCCTGGGCTTCGGGCAATTCGTGGTCACCGAGGCTCAGCGGGGCGTCGGTGAAAAAGCGGGACAGTCTCATTTCTGTTCTCTGAAGAGGTTGTTTACGTAGGAGCGAGGGGGACGCCTAGTTCTTGCTCGCGAAAAATGTACATCCGACGCAGCGGTGCGCCTGGAATACCTTCGCGAGCAAGCTCGCTCCTACAAGGATTTGGGCAATCAACCCGGGTCTCGGAAGCCTGGGTGGAAGTCTTTCGGCACCGCCACACTGACCTTGCTGTTAGTGGCGATATCGATGCCTTCGCTGGCCACTTCGGCCAGAAAGTCGATCTGTTCGGGTGTAATCACATACGGCGGCAGGAAATACACCACGCTGCCCAACGGCCGCAACAACGCACCACGTTCCAACGCGTGCTCGAAGACCTTCAGGCCACGGCGCTCCTGCCATGGGTAGGCGGCTTTGGTGGCTTTGTCCTGCACCATCTCGATGGCCAGCACCATGCCGGTCTGGCGCACTTCGGATACGTGAGGGTGGTCCACCAAGTGCGCGGTGGCGGTGGCCATGCGCTGGGCCAAGGCCTTGTTGTTCTCGATGACGTTGTCTTCTTCAAAGATATCCAGCGTTGCCAACGCCGCCGCACAGGCCAGCGGGTTGCCGGTGTAGCTGTGGGAGTGCAGGAAGGCACGCAGGGTGGGGTAGTCATCGTAGAACGCGCTGTAGACCTCTTCCGTGGTAACCACCGCGGCCAGCGGCAGGTAACCGCCGGTGAGGGCCTTGGACAAGCACAGGAAGTCCGGGCGGATGCCGGCTTGTTCACAGGCAAACATACTGCCGGTGCGGCCAAAGCCCACGGCGATCTCGTCGTGGATCAAGTGCACGCTATAGCGGTCGCAGGCTTCGCGCAGCAGCTTGAGGTACACCGGGTGGTACATGCGCATGCCTCCGGCGCCCTGGATCAGCGGCTCGACAATCACGGCGGCAACGGTGTCGTGGTGCTCGGCCAGGGTCTGTTCCATGGCCAGAAACATGGTGCGCGAATGTTCTTCCCAGCTCATGCCTTCAGGGCGCAGGTAGCAGTCCGGGCTCGGCACCTTGATCGTGTCGAGCAGCAGCGCCTTGTAGGTCTCGGTAAACAGCGGCACGTCGCCCACCGACATCGCGGCGATGGTTTCGCCGTGGTAGCTGTTGGTGAGGGTGACGAAGCGCTTTTTGTTCGGCTGGCCGCGGTTGAGCCAGTAGTGAAAGCTCATCTTCAGCGCCACTTCGATGCAGGACGAACCGTTGTCGGCGTAGAAGCAGCGGGTCAGCCCTTCGGGCGTCATTGCGACCAGGCGCTCGGACAGCTCGATCACCGGCTGATGGCTGAAGCCGGCGAGAATCACGTGCTCCAGTTGATCGACCTGGTCCTTGATGCGCTGATTGATACGCGGGTTGGCATGGCCGAATACGTTGACCCACCAGGAACTGACGGCGTCGAGATAGCGCTTGCCTTCGAAGTCTTCCAGCCATACGCCTTCACCGCGCTTGATGGGCACCAGCGGCAATTGCTGGTGGTCTTTCATCTGGGTGCAGGGATGCCACAGCACCGCGAGGTCGCGTTGCATCCACTGGTTGTTCAAGCCCATCGGTGATCTCCTCGAAGCGGTCCTGCGGCGGGCGCAGGCGAAACAATCGCGCAAGCCTATGCAATGGTGGCGTGGCTCACAAGCCATTGTGCGGAAATTGGCAGTAAATGCAGGACGGTCTGTCACGTTTCCCAGGGATAGTCTTAATCCCTTGTTAATTTATGATGCCTAGCCTCTTTATCGTATTTCTCGATATTTCAAAGCAAAATTTTCCGCTTTAATTCGATAGGTAAAGCGCTAGTCTTGGGCACAGTTCTTACGGGATTAAGTACATGCAGCTACGTAATTCGCCGGCCCGCTATGGTTGGGTCAGCATGGTTCTGCACTGGGGCGTAGCCCTGGTGGTGTTCGGTTTGTTTGCCTTGGGCCTGTGGATGGTCGGTCTCGATTACTACAGCGCTTGGCGCAAAGATGCGCCCGACTTGCACAAGAGCATTGGCATCACGCTGTTCGCCATCATGCTGGTGCGGATCGTCTGGCGCCTGGTCAGCCCGCCGCCGCCACCGCTGGCCAGCTATAGCCGCATGACGCGGATCGGTGCCGCATTTGGGCACGCGTTCCTTTATGTTGGGCTGTTTGCCGTGATGATTGCCGGTTACCTGATTTCCACCGCAGACGGTGTCGGTATCCCGGTGTTTGGCCTGTTTGAAATTCCTGCCGTGGTTTCCGGTCTACCGGACCAGGCAGATACCGCGGGTTGGGTACACCTGTACCTGGCCTGGGTGTTGGTGGTCTTCGCCGGCTTGCACGGCGTGGCGGCACTGAAACACCATTTTATCGATCGTGATGCGACCCTTACGCGAATGCTGGGACGCAAAGCCTGATGTTCAACCTCGACTCACAAGGAATAGAAAGCATGTTGAAAAAAACACTCGCTGCGCTGGCAATCGGTTCTGCACTGCTGTCCGCAGGTTCGGCGATGGCCGCTGACTATGTGATCGACAAGGAAGGCCAGCACGCCTTCGTCGATTTCAAAATCAGCCACCTGGGCTACAGCTACATCACCGGCACCTTCAAGGACCTGGACGGCAAGTTCAGCTTTGACGCTGCCAAGCCTGAAGACGCCAAGGTGGAAGTGAATGTTCGCACCGCCAGCGTGTTCTCCAACCACGCCGAGCGCGACAAGCACGTCACCAGCAAGGACTTCCTGGATGCGAGCAAATTCCCTGATGCCAAGTTCGTCTCCACCAGCGTCAAGCCAACCGGCAAGAACGCTGATGGCAAGCAGACTGCCGATGTAACTGGCGACCTGACCTTCCACGGCGTGACCAAGCCTGTTGTGGTCAAGGCCACGTTCCTTGGCGAAGGCAAGGATCCATGGGGCGGCTACCGTGCCGGCTTTGAAGGCACCACCTCGATCAGCCGCAAAGAGTTCTTCCCGGCTGGCATGGACGTAGGCCCACAGTCCGACGCTGTTGAGCTGTACATCACCTTTGAAGGTGTGAAAGCGAAGTAATGCTTCGTATGTAGGAGCGAGCTTGCTCGCGAAGGCCGCAAGTGCACCGCGTTAAACCGGGATGCCCGCGTTATCGTTGACGACCTTCGCGAGCTAGCTCGCTCCTACAGGCAAAAAAAACCCGTATCTCGCGATACGGGTTTTTTTTATGCCTCGCGGTTGCGAGTCAGCAGCGCTGGTTTCTCACCACGAGGACGGCCTGGCAGTTGGTCCAACTGCTCAGGTGTCGGGAAGCGATCTGCTTTCGACTCCTTGTGGATGATCTTCGGCGCCGGGCCACCGCGCGGGTTTTGTACCGCAGGCTCGGACGAGCGAGGCTGATCGTCACGGGCCGGGCGGCGGTTGTTGCTGCGCGAGTCTTCGCGACGGGCCTGGCCGTCACGCGGTGCGCCATTACGCGGGCCGCTGCGCTTGGCAGGCGGGGTACCGGTGGTGCCGCCGCTGCTGTTGCGCGGGGCGTTCTGGCGACCGCCCTGTGGCTGGCCGCTACGTGGAGCGCCTGCGCCCTGGGCCGGAGCCCCTGGACGACGGCCACGGCCCTGGGCTGGTTTGGCCTGGGGTACGTAGTCGACGCGGTTACCGAAGTTATCGATATCGTCGTCAAGGAACTCGTCCGGGGCACGGTCGGCCGCGGCGCGTGGTGGCTGGCTCGGCTGGCGCTGTTCGCGGGCCGGGGTACCTTCACGGGGCTTCTGCTCACGGGCCGGGCGTTCGCCACGGCTGCTGGTCGCGGATTTTTCCTTGCCCTTGTCCTTGCCTTTGTCGCGACGACCACCGCCACCACCGCCGCCGTTCGGGCCATCGCCTTTGGGGCCGCGTGGGTTGCGAGGGTTGCGCACATCCGGACGCTCGCGCGCTTCTGGCTTCTCGGCCTCCACGGCGCTGGCATCGAAGCCCATCAGGTCGCCATCGGCGATTTTCTGCTTGGTCATGCGTTCGATGCTTTTCAGCAGCTTTTCTTCATCCGGCGCGACCAACGAAATGGCCTCGCCCGAACGACCGGCACGGCCGGTACGGCCGATACGGTGCACATAGTCTTCATCGACGTTTGGCAGCTCGAAGTTGACCACGTGTGGCAATTGGTCGATATCCAGGCCACGTGCGGCGATATCGGTAGCGACCAGGATACGCACGGTACCGGCCTTGAAGTCGGCCAGGGCTTTGGTGCGCGCGTTCTGGCTCTTGTTGCCGTGGATGGCGACGGCGGTGAGACCGTGCTTGTCCAGGTACTCGGCCAGGCGGTTGGCGCCGTGCTTGGTGCGAGTGAACACCAGCACCTGTTCCCAGGCACCGTGGGTGATCAGGTGCGCCAGCAGCGAGCGCTTGTGGCTGGCTGCCAGGCGGAACACGCGTTGCTCGATACGCTCGACCGTGGTGTTCGGTGGCGTGACTTCGATGCGCTCGGGGTTGTGCAGCAGCTTGCCAGCCAGGGCGGTGATGTCCTGGGAGAACGTTGCCGAAAACAGCAGGTTCTGACGTTTGGCCGGCAGGCGGGCGAGGACCTTTTTCACGTCATGGACAAAGCCCATGTCGAGCATGCGGTCGGCTTCGTCCAGCACGAGGATTTCCACGTGGGACAAATCGACGCTGCCTTGGCCGCACAGGTCGAGCAAACGACCTGGGCAGGCTACCAGTACATCGACGCCACGGGACATGGCCTGAACCTGTGGGTTCATGCCGACGCCGCCGAAGATGCAGGCGCTGACAAACTTCAAGTCGCGGGCATACAGCTTGAAGCTGTCGTGCACTTGGGCGGCGAGTTCGCGGGTTGGGGTCAGGACCAGTACACGCGGTTGGCGCGGGCCGTGACGTTGGGATTTGTCCGGGTGACCGTTGGGAAACAACCGCTCCAGGATCGGGAGGGCGAAACCGCCGGTTTTACCAGTACCTGTCTGAGCCGCGACCATCAGGTCGCGACCTTGCAACACGGCGGGAATGGCCCGCTGTTGCACCGGAGTAGGCTCGGTATAGCCCGCTGCCTCGATGGCGCGGACTAAAGCCTCGGAGAGACCGAGGGAAGCAAAGGACATGAGTAATCCTGTTTTAGTTAGGGCTTGGCCCAAAGGGATAATCTTGCCGGGCGTGAATGGCGCTTAGGGGAGCGCAACCCCGTCCGGTCCTGCTGCGTCTGGCGGGCACTCCACCGGCTCGCGCGGGCCGCAAAGCTGCGCAGTAGCTGGGTTGGGTGCCGTTTTCAAGACCCGAGCGGCCGGGCGTAAGCCTGGCGGAAAGGCCGCAGTATAACAGAGCAATCACTGCGCGCTGCTTTCCTGCTGCTCAACGGCGTGTTCGGGAGGTGGTATGGGTGCCGTTTGCTCCTGCATCCGGCCATATTTAGCACTCAAGGTGGCATAGGCCGGCTCTTGCTTGAAGCGCTTGAGCTCGGCGGCAAAGCGTTGCACCAGCAGGTCCATGCCTGCGCCACGGCGTACCGCAAGAAATTGCTGCTGGCGACTGACCACCACCGACGCCTGGCTGACCTTACCTTCCAGGCCCAGCGCCTTGATCACGTAGTGCCCCACGCGCCGGTCAGTCACCACCATATCGACGCGCCCCAGCATGAGTTTGCCAAAATTGGCTTCATGGCTGGGTGCAGGTTCACGCTGGAAGGTGTTGGACCCACTGAACGCGTCGCCATAGAGGTAGCCGGGGGAAACACCGACCGTCAGGCCACGCAGGTCGTCGAGGGTGGCGGCGGGGTGGGGGCGGTCGTTGGCATAGAACAAGACAAATTCGACTTCCGACAACGGCTCACTGGGATAGAGCAGCAAGGCGTCGCGCTCCTGGCTGTGGAAAATATCCAGCGCGCCGTCGGCGTGGCCCTGCTCGAGCATCGCCAGGCAGCGCTTCCAAGGCAGGAACTGCCATTGCACCTCCACCCCCAGGCGCTGGAACACGATCACCGTGGTTTCATAATCCAGGCCGGCCATGACGCCGTTGTCTTCGTAGACATAGGGTGCCCAGGGTTCGGTGACAATGCGCAGTTTCTCGCCATGAGCGGCCAGGCTCAGGCAAGAAAACAACACAGCGGTGAACAGCTTGAAGAAGACGGGCATACCCTGAGGTTACGACGCTGTCCACAGAAAGAGAAGCTCTGGCACGCGCATTGGCGGGCGGTCTTACTTCGCGGGAGCGTTCAGCAGGTGTTCGTGGATCGCGGCGCGGCGCTCACCCAGAATCAAACGCACCACGGGGTTGGCGAACCAGTGTTCCAGCTGGTGGGCATCAAGCGGGCGCTTCTGGCGTTCTTCCTGGTTTTGTCGGGCCTTGTCCCACCAGACCGGGCCGCAGGCCTGGTCGAACTCGTTTTCGTGTTCGTAGCAGCCGTAGAGGATTTCGCGGATGAACTGTTGCTGGTGCTTGGGCAGCAGCAGGGTGATCAGCTTGTACATCAAGCGCTGAAAACGCGGCGGGCGCGGCAGGTGCGAGGAGACCTGGCGCGTATCGGCCAGGGCTTGTGCGCTGGTGGGCGCGCTGGCGTGCTTGGCGATCCACGCCTTGACCTTGGCCCGGAACAGCTGTTTGCGGCTCCAGTAATGGTGGATCAGGTCCGGGCACTCGCGCACCTTGACGGTGCGGTAGGCGGCGATGGACAGGCAGAACTCTTCAAGGGTGTACGCGCCCTGGGCATGGGGAAACAGTTCATCCATCAACTCGATGGAGCGGTCGAGGATGTGCGCATCCTGTTGGGTCAGGCCCATGACGCCGGAGTTGAGGGTCATCATGTCATCGTCAGCCACGCCCATGTCCAGCAGGCGCTGGCGTAGGGCGGTGTACAGGATGCTTTCGTGGTTGTCGCCGTATTTGGTGTAGAAGGCGTTGCACAGCAGGGTGCCGGGCTGTACGCGTTCTAACAGGGCCATGGGCGAATGATGGAAGAAGGTGTCAGTGTCGATGAGCAGTGCCACCGGGGATTCTTGCAGCACCTGGCGCAGCACTACGTGTTTGGTGCGAAAGTGATAGCCGTGGGGCTCGCTCCAGCGTTTGCGGGTGGCCTCGTCCAACGGTCGGACGCGCACCGGCAGCAAGCGATAAGGCTCGGGGTTGTCGCTGAATACCTGAATGTCGATGTTCGCGTCCGGCGTGTCCTGCAGGAACGCCAGTGCGCTGGCGATGCTGAATACCGCTTCCTGATGGTAGGTGTCGGCGCCGAAGACCAGGTAGACCAGTTGCGGGCGGGACGTCGGGGGCACTGTATTCATGGACTGCGGGGTTCCGTGGGTAACGTAAAACGACAAAGGCCCTCGTCAGAACGAGGGCCTTGGCACAACTGGGCAAGCGTTAACGTGGCAGCTTGAGGTTGTTCCAGATGGCAAGGCTGGGTTCAGCCTGGTTCAGGGTATAGAAATGCAACCCTGGTGCACCACCTTGCAACAATTGCTCACACATCTCGGTGATGACCTGCTCGCCGAACGCCTGGATGCTTTTGACGTCATCGCCATAGGCTTCCAGTTGCTTGCGCACCCAGCGAGGGATCTCGGCGCCGCAGGCGTCGGAGAAGCGCGCCAGCTTGCTGTAGTTGGTGATGGGCATGATGCCCGGCACGATGGGAATGTTCACGCCCATCGCCCGTACACGCTCGACGAAGTAGAAGTAGCTGTCGGCGTTGAAGAAATACTGGGTGATTGCGCTGTCGGCGCCGGCATTGGCCTTGCGCACGAAATTCTGCAAATCATCTTCGAAATTACGCGCCTGGGGGTGCATCTCCGGGTAAGCGGCCACTTCGATATGAAAGTGATCACCACTTTCTTCGCGGATGAAACTCACCAGGTCGTTGGCGTAGCGCAGCTCACCGCTGGCCATGCCCATACCCGATGGCAGGTCGCCACGCAGCGCAACGATGCGCTTGATGCCGGCGGCTTTGTATTGGGTCAGCAGGCTACGCAGGTCGGCCTTGCTGTCGCCCACGCACGACAAGTGCGGAGCGGCGGGAACTTTGACTTCACTTTCCAGCTGCAACACGGTGTTGATCGTGCGATCACGGGTCGAACCGCCAGCGCCGTAGGTGCAGGAGAAGAAGTCAGGGCTGAAGCTGGCCAACTGCTTGGCAGTGGTCATCAGTTTTTCATGCCCAGCATCGGTCTTGGTCGGGAAGAACTCGAAGCTGTAGCGACGGTCTTGGGACATGGTCATACCCTTGGAAACTCGAAAGCCTGGAAGGCATACGCAATCGATGCGGGTGCCTGGCTTTCTGTGGGAGCTGGCTTGCCTGCGATAGCATCAGCTCGGTGTTACTGGAACACCGAGGCGTCTGCATCGCGGGCAAGCCCGGCTCCCACAGAAGAGCCGGCGCCAGCAAGGTCGATCAGTAGCGGTAAGCGTGCGGCTTGAACGGACCTTCAACCGTCACGCCGATGTAGTCGGCCTGGGTCTTGGTCAGTTGAGTCACCACGCCGCCGAAGCCGCGGACCATTTCCAGGGCCACTTCTTCGTCGAGTTTCTTGGGCAGTACTTCCACGGTCAGGCGCTCGGCTTTCTGGGCTGGCGACAGGTCGGCGTACTTCTGTTCGAACAGGAAGATCTGCGCCAGCACCTGGTTGGCGAACGAGCCATCCATGATGCGGCTTGGGTGACCAGTGGCGTTGCCCAGATTCACCAGGCGGCCTTCGGCCAGCAGGATCAGGTAGTCATCGTTCTGTGGGTCGAAATCACCAGCGCCGGTACGGTGAACCTTGTGTACCTGCGGCTTCACTTCTTCCCATGCCCAGTTCTTGCGCATGAAAGCTGTGTCGATTTCATTGTCGAAGTGACCGATGTTGCAGACAACGGCGCGCTTCTTCAGGGCCTTGAGCATGTTCGCATCGCACACATTCACGTTACCGGTGGTGGTGACGATCAGGTCGATCTTGCCCAGCAGGGCTGCGTCGATGCAGGCGGAGGTGCCGTCGTTCTGGCCGTTGATGAACGGCGAAACCACTTCGAAACCATCCATGCAGGCTTGCATGGCGCAGATCGGGTCAACTTCGGAGACCTTGACGATCATGCCTTCCTGACGCAGGGACTGGGACGAACCCTTGCCCACGTCACCGTAGCCGATCACCAGGGCTTGCTTGCCCGACAGCAGGTGGTCGGTGCCGCGCTTGATCGCATCGTTCAGGCTGTGACGGCAGCCGTACTTGTTGTCGTTCTTGCTCTTGGTCACCGAGTCGTTGACGTTGATGGCCGGGATTTTCAGCTCGCCCTTGGCCAGCATGTCCAGCAGGCGGTGTACGCCGGTGGTGGTCTCTTCGGTCACGCCGTGGACGCGGTCGAGGATCTGCGGGTACTTCTTGTGCAGCAACTCGGTGAGGTCGCCGCCGTCGTCAAGGATCATGTTGGCATCCCAAGGCGCGCCATCTTTGAGGATGGTTTGCTCCAGGCACCACTCGTACTCTTCTTCGGTCTCGCCTTTCCAGGCAAATACCGGGATACCGGCGGCAGCGATAGCGGCAGCGGCCTGGTCTTGAGTCGAGAAGATGTTGCAGGACGACCAACGCACTTCGGCACCCAATGCAACCAGGGTTTCGATCAGCACGGCAGTCTGGATGGTCATGTGGATGCAGCCGAGAATCTTGGCGCCCTTGAGCGGCTGCTCAGCGGCGTACTTGCGACGCAGGCCCATCAGGGCTGGCATTTCGGATTCGGCGATAAAGGTTTCGCGACGGCCCCAGGCAGCCAGGGACATATCGGCGACTTTGTAGTCATTGAAATCAGCAGGCGTCATTACAGCGCTCATAGAGAGCCTCCATTCGTAGGGTGCGAATGGGCGCCGTTGTGCGTTTAGTATCAGGCCAGGGCAACCAGGCCGGACAACGCCCCATCCGAGCCTGACAGGTTGAACCTGCTGCAGCGCCCCTCGGACAGGTGGCGGGAGAACGGTATCAATCGAAGATGACCGTTTTGAAGCGGAGGCGATTATAGCCGTGTCAGCGGCACTTCCCAAGCCTTTCTATCCGGCGGCATGAAGATCGCTCATGGGCCTGATAGCTAATGGCTCATAGAGCTTGGGCCCTGGCTCTGCCATGATGTTGCCCATCATTTGGCAAGACGCTTTGGAGTGATCATGAACTTCCACACCCGCAAATGGGTAAAACCCGAAGACCTCAACCCCAACGGCACCCTGTTCGGCGGCAGCTTGCTGCGCTGGATCGACGAAGAAGCGGCCATCTACGCGATTGTCCAGCTTGGCAACCAGCGCGTGGTCACCAAGTACATCTCGGAAATCAATTTTGTCAGCGCCTCGCGCCAAGGCGACATTATCGAACTGGGCATCACCGCCACCGAGTTCGGCCGCACCTCCATCACCCTGACCTGTGAAGTGCGCAACAAGATCACGCGCAAAAGCATCCTGACCGTGGAAAAAATGGTCTTCGTCAACCTGGGCGAAGACGGTTTGCCGGCGCCCCACGGTCGCACCGAGATCAAGTACGTGAAGGACCAGTTCAAGGACGACAGTCTTCCCGAGTAACAACTGCACGGCGTGATTTGCGTTACCAAATCATTCCACATGGATCTATCCGAGGCTCTCTCATCACTCAGGCCTACACCCTGTAGAGAGAGCCTCGTGTATGAAAGTCTCCAGTTCTGTTGTAGAAAACCAGCGCCCTCTGCCTCGAACCACCGACCAGGATGTAAAGACGCCTCCGGTCAAAGGTGTGGGCGAGCGCAACCTGAGTATTTATCGTCACAGCGATGGACGTGTGGAGGTGGTGCTGTCACCGCCGCCGCCTGCTCACTTGGTGCTCAGTGGCGGTGGCGCCAAGGGCATCGCCTTTCCAGGCATGGTGCAGGCGCTTGAAGAGGCCGACAAACTCAAAGGCGTCAAAGTGGTTTCCGGCTCTTCTGCCGGCGCGATTTCCGCAGCGCTGCTCGCCAGCGGCATGGATGCCAAGGCCTTTACGCAACTGTCGAATAACCTTGACCTGCCCAGCTTGCTCAATAGCAAAGACCCGGTCACTGCGTGGTTGCAGGAGGCCAGTTCCCAGATCGGCAAATACGTCGGGAAAGTGCCAGGGCCGGCGGGTAATATCTCTCAACTGCTGCTGACGTTGCTGCCGCGCCTGCAAACCGAGGGGCAGCCGCTGGAAGACTTGATTCGTAATGAATCACGTAAGTCTATTCTCGCCCATATCGCGGGCATGCCAGCGGCAAACCGACCGCCCGAGGTCACGGAAATTGCCGACCGGCTAAGCGCTGGCGCAGGGCCGACGTTTCGCGACTTGGAAATTTTGAGCCGGCATATTCCGGCGATCAAGCAACTGAACATCACCGGCACGGGCATGTTCGATGGTCGCCCGCAGTTGGTGACATTCAATGCCAGCCTCACACCGGATATGGATATCGCCCGCGCCGCGCTTATTTCGGGGGCGCTGCCTGGGTTGTTCAAGAGCCCTTCCGAACAGGGCCACGGGTTTCAGGCTGCTTCAGAGGTCACGGCGTTTCAGGACGGTGGTTTGCTCCTCAATACCCCGGCGCCAGGCATTATTGAGCGTTCTTTCCCGGAAAGCCCCCTGGGCAAGGACGAAGCCCTGATCGTCAAGTTCGAGTCTGACAAACCATCAGCCCCCCCAAAAAGCGGAGGTTTTTTCAGCTCTCTGGTCGACACGATCACCGGCACGCCACACACCGCGGCTGAAAGCTATCAGGATGACCGGCTCAAAGAGTTTTCGGAGCAAACGGTAACGCTGCCACTGAGCTCGGGCAAAGGCGACTTTCGCGGCCTGCTCAATGGCACCGTCAACTTCACCATGACCCCTGAGCAGAAACAGCATTTGCAGTCCCAGGCCCGCCAGGCGGTGTCAGGGCATCTGCAAAAACGTGAGCTGGAGCGTGAGCGTCATGAATTCCCCTCGTTGAACGACGCCGTGATGGCGATGGATGATCAAGTGCTCGCCAGCGTGCAGGATGATCTGCAAAAGGACCCGGCCGGCGCCGAGGCGTTGCGTTTTCGCAAGGACGCACAGCAGGCGTTACAGGCGTTGGACACTGCGATTGCCGAGGCGAATCAATCCAGCACGTCGCTGGTGATTACGCCAAAAATAGCCTCGGCACTGCGCAATCTAGACGCCCTCGCTCGTAGGCCCGAGGATATCGAATGGCTGGGCAAGCGCCTGAATGCGCCAGGCCAGCGCAATTTTCAGCAACTGCTGCAGGTGGGCGCCAAACTGGCGTCGGGCAATGGCTCAGGCATGTCCAAGGTGTTAACGAGCGCCGTTGGCGAAATGCAAAGACGCGATATTGGGGTAAAGGCAGAGAATTTTATCCGCGAAGTCATTTATCCCTCGCTATACCGCCCTGGCCAGCCGGCTGCCAACGTAGAGTTATTGCAACGCGCGGTGCGTGATTTGGGCGAGGCGACGACGCCAGCGGAGTTTAACCGTGTGCTTGATGGCATCGTCAAACACTACCGGGCGCGTAATAAACCCTGGAGTACATCCTTGAGCTCTACCACTGTGGAGCAGGCCAAGGCCTGGCGTATTCCGGTTTAGTTGCGGTGCCACTGAACAGCCATCGTCGCGGCGTGTCGTAGCTACAGGCACCCCTTGGACTCTGGTACATCATGGCCACTCAAGCAGACGGCAAGACCCCCAACCTGTCGCAGGAAGAGCAGCAGGACGTTGATGACAACCAGCCGCCTCGCGCGGCTGTATTACACGAAATTATCCGTACCCAAGGCGATCAGGAGCTGGAGCGCAATGTGGCCGCGCTGTGGTGGTCGGCGCTGGCTGCCGGCCTGACCATGGGCCTGTCGCTGATGGGCATGGGCCTGCTCAATTCGCGGCTGCCGGACGGTGAGGAATTCAAGGTGATCGCCAGCTTTGGCTATTGCGCAGGCTTTCTCGCGGTGATTCTTGCCCGTCAGCAATTGTTTACCGAAAACACCCTGACTGCCGTGCTGCCGGTGATGAGCAAGCCGACCCTGGCCAATGCCGCGCGCTTGTTACGGCTGTGGACGGTGGTGCTGGTGGGCAACCTGTGCGGTACTTTGCTGGTGGCCTACGTGATGCTGCACCTGCCGATCTTCGATACCAAGACCGACCTGGCCTTCCTCGAGATCGGGCGCAAGGTCATGGAGAACGACCCCGCGCAGATGTTCGCCAAGGGCATCGTCTCCGGTTGGATGATCGCCACCATGGTCTGGATGATCCCGTCGATGGAGAGCGCCAAGCTGTGGATTATCATCCTGATCACTTACTTCATGGCGCTGGGCGACTTCACCCATATCGTCGTCGGTTCAGCGGAAGTGTCCTACCTGGTGTTTGCCGGCGAGTTGCCGTGGAAGGATTTCTGGCTGGTCTTCGCCGGGCCGACCCTGGCCGGCAACATCATCGGTGGTAGTTTCATCTTTGCGCTGATCAGCCATGCGCAGGTTCGCAGCGAAAGCAGCCTGCCAGGTAAAAAGGCTGCGGATCCGAGGCATCCGCAGCAGATCAACAAGGGTCAGTGATGCTCAGGCGTGGCCTGGGGTTCGCCCCGGGTCACGTGCTTGACCAGCTTGCCGATGCTCAACCCCTGCAACAGGATCGAGGACAGCACCACGATATAGGTGATGCTCAGCAACAAGTCACGCTCCGGGCCCAAGGGCAGGGCCAGGGCCAGTGCCACCGAGACGCCGCCGCGCAGGCCACCCCAGGTGAGGATGCGGATTGTGCCGCGTGGCACCGAGCGCCAGCGGCGCAGCAACAGGATCGCCGGCGCCACGGTCAGCAGGCGCGAGAGCAGGATCGCCACGGCCAGCAAACTCGCCGCGAACACGTGCAGCCAGTTGAATGGCAATAGCAGCAGCTCCATGCCGATCAGTGCAAACAGCAAGGCGTTGAGCATGTCATCGAGCAGTTCCCAGAAACCATCCAGGTAGCGACGCGTCATGTCGTTCATCGCCAGCTTGCGCCCCAGGTTGCCGATGATCAGCCCCGCGACCACCATCGCAATCGGCGCGGATACATGCAGTTCCGAAGCCATGGCCGAGCCGCCGATCACCAGGGCGAGGGTCAGCATGACTTCGATCTGGTGCTGTTCGATGCTCTTGATCATCAGGTACACGAGATAGCCGATCAGCCCGCCAAACAGCACACCGCCAATGGCTTCGTGGGCAAACAGCATGGCCGTGGCGCCCACGGTGGGCGTTTCACCCAACTGCGCGATGCCCAGCAGCACGGTAAACACCACCACGGCGGTGCCGTCATTGAACAGCGACTCGCCGACGATGGTGGTTTTCAGCGGTTTGGAAGCATTGGCGGTCCGTAGCACGCCGAGCACCGCAATGGGGTCGGTGGGGGAAATCAGCGCGCCGAACAGCAGGCAGTAAAGGAAGCTCACGTGCCAGCCAAACAGGGCGAAGATGTAGTACGCCAGGCTGCCGATCACCACGGTGGCGATCAACACGCCAAAGGTTGCCAGCAGGCCGATGGGCCAGCGGTAGCTGCGCAAGTCGTTCAAGTTGACGTGCAAGGCGCCGGCGAACAGCAGGAACGACAGCATCCAGTTCATCAGCAAATCGCCGAAGTCGATCTGGCCGATCAACTGCTGGATACGTTCTTCCAGGCCCGGGTAGCCGAGCACGCTCAGGCCTTGCAGGATCAGCGAGAACAGCAGTGCGGTGACCATCACGCCGATGGTGGGCGGCAGGCCGATAAAGCGGAAGTTCACATAAGTGAGCAGGGTGGTGAGGCAGATGAAGGCGGCGACAAGTTCAAGCATCCGGGGTCCTTGGAGGGGGGGGAATATAGGCGCACGAGGTGCGTTGAGTCGGGGTTTAGTATAAACAGGTGCTGTTACATGACGTATCAATTAAGGAGGTTCGGGTGGTAGCGACAGCCCTGGTGCTGGTAGCGGCGCTGTTGCATGCGACGTGGAACACCTTGATCAAGTTCAGTGGCGAGCGCCTTTTGGTTATCGCCTGCATGGACAGCGTGGCGCTGCTGTTCGTGGTAGTGGCGGTGGGGTTCGTGTCCTTGCCGCCGTTGGACATCTGGCCGTGGATCGCGGCCTCGGCGCTGTTTGAATTGCTCTATCGCTATTTATTGATCCAGGCCTATCGGGTGGGGGACCTGGGCCTGGTGTATCCGTTGATGCGCGGTTTGTCGCCGCTGGTGGTGCTGGTGCTGACCCTGGTGTTTGCTGGCGAAGTGCTGAGCACCCAGCAGATTCTGGGGATCCTGCTGATCCCGTTCGGCATGGTGTGCCTGTTGTGGCAGGGCGGCGGCGGTGACCGGTTGCCCTGGTCGATGCTGCCGGTGGTGTTGTTGATCGGCCTGTGCATCGGCTGCTACACCTTTCTGGATGGGCAGGCGCTGCGTCGCTGGGCGCACCCGCTGGATTACCTGGTGTGGCTGACGCTGGTCAGCGCGTGGCCGTTTCCGTTGCTGGCCCTGGTGCGCAAGCGGGCAGCCTTCAACCTGTTCTGGCGCACCCAGTGGCGGTTGGGCTTGAGCGTGGGGCTGTGCGTATTGTTGAGCTACGCTTTGGTACTTTGGGCCATGCAGTTGGGCTCGATTGCCGAAGCTGCTGCGCTGCGGGAAGTCAGTGTGATCCTGGTGGTGCTGTTCGGCATGCGTTACTTGAAAGAACCTTTTGGCCGTCCACGGCTCATAGCCTGTGGGTTGGTGTTGATTGGCATGTTGGTGATGAAACTCTAACCGTCGGATAAAACTAAAAGGAATCGGTGATGACAGTCGCTTTATGGTGTGTGTTGATCGCAATTTTTCTGCCGTACATTTGCACCGGTGTGGCCAAGTTCAGTACAGGCAAGTTCGGGCCACGGGATAACCACGACCCGCGTGCCTTCCTCGATAGCCTGGAAGGCGTCGCCAAGCGTGCGCATAGCGCGCAACTCAACAGTTTCGAAGTGACCCCTGCGTTTGCCGCCGCAGTGATCGTTGCGCACCTGGCCGGCAACGCCGACCTGGTGACGATCAACGTGCTGGCAGTGCTGTTTATCACCAGCCGCCTGCTGTACATCATCTGCTACCTGGCGGACTGGGCGATCTTGCGTTCGCTGGTATGGGCCGTGGGTATGGCGTTGATTGCGAGTTTCTTCTTCGTCTCGATGTAAGAGGGGGCGGCAAACCCGACTGTAGGAGCGAGCTTGCTCGCGAAGAACGTCAACGATAACGCGTGCTTGCTGAGTAAGCGCGGCGCCTGTGAGTTTTTCGCGAGCAAGCTCGCTCCTACAAAAAACCCAACGGTCGTCAGGTGCCGGCAGGCGCATCCGGCACCTGGGGCAATGCCGCACCTTTGGGCCACAGCATCCAGATCTGCCCTTGCTGTTTCATATTCCCCGCCAACTCGCCTGCGGCATTGCCTGTGCCCCAGAACAAATCTGCGCGCACTTCGCCGGTGATTGCGCCGCCGGTATCCTGGGCTGCGACCGGGCGTGCCAGTGGCGTGCCGTCTGGTTTGGTGGTCGACAACCACAACAGGCTGCCCAGCGGAATCACCTTGCGATCCACCGCCACACTGTAGCCGGCGGTCAATGGCACGTTCAGCGAACCACGCGGGCCTTCGTTGCTGTCGGGGCGGGCGCTGAAGAATACGTAGCTGGGGTTGCTCGCCAGCAGTTCTGGAATGCGCTGCGGGTGGGCCTTGGCCCAGGCGCTGATGGCGCCCATGGTCACGTCTTCTTTTTTCAGCTCGCCTTGTTCCACCAGCCAACGGCCGATAGGGCGGTACGGGTAGCCGTTCTGGTCGCCGTAACCCACACGCAGTTGGCGCCCGCCGGCCAGTTGAATACGCCCCGAGCCCTGGATCTGCAGGAATTGCAGGTCCATCGGGTCGGTCAGCCAGGCGATCGGCTTGGCGGTGGAACCTTGGCTGTTGAGAGTGCTGGCATCGTCATACGGTTTGAGCACGCGGCCTTCCAGGCGACCGCGCAGGCGCTTGCCCTTGAGTTCCGGGTAGATGCTCTCGAGGTTGACGATGATCAGATCATCCGGCACGCCGTATACCGGCACGTGGGCGGTGGCGGTCTTGGTCAGGCTGCCGGGGTAGACCGGCTCGTAATAACCCGTGATCAAGCCGTTTGGCGTGTTGTTGGCCGAGCGCAGGCCGAAGACATCCAGGTGTTCCTTTAGAAAGCCGCGAACCGCCACGGCATCGCCCGGTACGCTGGCCGCGGCCGCGCAGGTCGCGCCCCAGATCGGGTCGGCCTTGAGGCGCTGGCAGGCGCTGCGCCAGGATTCAAACCCGGCGAGCAAGTCACTGTCGGAAACGCTCGGCAGGGCTTCCCACGGTGCGCTCACATAGGTGGCAACGGCGTGAGGTTTGGTTGGCTCCTGGGCAACTTGTTTGCCGGGGTCTTTACCGCCATCGCAGCCGGCCAGTAGCGCGAACATCGGCAGAGCCCACGCCAGGCGCCGGCCCCAGGGTTTGAAGGTGACATTCATGTAGGTAGTTCCTGAAACGATTGCCCGTGCTTCACTGCATCCGGGCAACCCTTATTATTAATAGGGCTATTGGTCTTTGTAGGCGGTGCGAGGATACTGGCCGCCGTTTCCCGTGACCTTGAAGCCATGATGATGTTAAAAAAATTGACTGTTGTATTGCTGGCCTGCCTGGCGGTGTCTGCCTGTGGCGGTGTTGACCCCAATTCTCCCTTGGGCCAGCGCAAGGCGATCTTCAAGCAGATGCTCAAGACCGGTGAAGACTTGGGCGGCATGCTCCGCGGGCGTATCCCATTCGATGGCGCCAAGTTCGCCGAGGGTGCGGTCAAACTGGATGCGTTGTCCCACGAGCCGTGGAAACATTTCCCGAGCGTGCGCGAAGAAGACCACACCAGTGCCAAAGATGATGTGTGGCAAAAACAGGCGCAGTTCCAGCAACTGGCTCGCGACCTTGAGGCGGCCACCGGTGAATTGGTGATCGCCAGCCAGGTGCAGCCTTATAAAGCCAGCAACCTTCAACCTGCGGTGCAAAAAGTTGAAGATGCCTGCAGCGCCTGCCATAAACAGTTCCGTGATCATTGATCGGTTTTACTGGTCGAGTTCTTCCACCGCGTCTTGCAGCTCTTTGCGCGATTCGGCCAGCTTCTCCTTACGCTTGTTGATCTTGTCCGGATCACCCTTTTTCATGGCCTTGTCGAGGTCGGCCTGACGGCGGCTGACTTCATGCTTGGCGTCGAGCACCTTGTTTTCACGTTCTTTCTTCAAGCTGGCATCGGTGCAGTGGGCGGTGACTTCGGCCAGGGCTTTTTCCAGGCCGGCCTGTTGGTTGATGTTGCCGTGGGCCTTGGCCTGTTCGATCTGGATGCTGATGGCCTGGCGTTTGGCGGCGCAGCCTGTGAGCGGTTGCGCGTCTTCGGCGGCCAACAGTGGCGTGCTCATGAAGCCTGCGACGGTCAGCAAGGCAAAGGGGGCGAGAAATTTCATATAAAGCTCCAAGTTCGCAATCAGGTGGCCGGGTGGTGTTCAAAACCCATCTACCCCGGCTGCGCGTAATGTTTCAGCCATGGCTTGTACCTGCGGGTCACGAAAAAAAGCGCTGAGTTGCGCTGCGCGTCCCGGGCCGATGCCATCTGAGGCCAGCCAGGCTTGGGTGTCTTTGGCGACCAGCGTCTGCCAGTTGCCTTCCAGGTTGTTGCGCGCCGCTGGCGGTATGCCCAAGGCGCAGAGCCATTGTAAAAAAGGGCGTTGCCGGGCGCTTTGAATACTGTCGAGCACCCGCGCACGGGTACGCTCGCCTAACCCCTCAATGGTAGCAAGCTCGGCCGCATCCAGGGTTAACCAATCGAGAAAGCCTGCGATTAGACCCGCCTGGATCAATACGTTCCAGGTTTCACGGCCCATATGGGGCAAGGCCAGGCCGTGTTTGCCGCTCAACCAGGTGAGGCGGGCGAGCAGTTGATCTTCGCAGCCGGGGTCCAGTTGCCAGCAGCTCAAGGCGTGGAAGTCTTGAGGGTCGGGTACCTGCATGTCCACGCGTGTCTTGTTGCGCAGGATCACCTCGTCCAGTCGCGGTATCACCTGGCCCGCCAGGCTGATCGACACATGATCGCCTGGGCGGATATCCAGGGCTTGCCAGCGCTTGAGCGAGCTGGCGCTAACCCGGCTGATCTGCCGATCATCCAGCCGTACGGGCTCCAGTTCGAGGATTGGAGTAATGCGCCCAGTGCGCCCCACCCTGAACTGAACGTTGCGCACCAGCGCCAGTGCCTTGATGGCCGGGTACTTCCAGGCAACCGCCCAGTAAGGCGCACTGGCTTGCCAGCGCTCGGCGGGTGCCCGCGCAGCCTGGTGCAGCACCACGCCATCGCTGGCGAAGGGCAATGGCGCGTTGTACCAATGGGTACGCCAATGCGCAGCTTCGCTGATGGTGCCGACGGGCTGGCTGTACTGTTGACTGTCGGTGAACCCCCAGCGCGCCAGGGTGGCCAGGCGTTCGGTGAAGTCCGCCGGGCCGTCGGGCCACGCCCAGACGAACAGGCCGATCCCGGCAGCTTCGGCATCGTTCAACTGGCGACGGTTCATCAGGCCGGCCACTTTGCTGCGCGCATTGAGCCCGCCCTTGAGCGATTGCACATGGTGGTTGAGGCGCCAATAGAGTTCGCCTTGCAGCACCACATCAACGGCGTCGGGCAACTGTTGGACAATGCCGGGGATCTTGGCGGCGGAGGCTGACCAGTCGTGACCCAGCAGGCCGTCGCCTCGAGATATGAGCTGGTGCAAGCGGCCCTGGCGATACACCAATGTCACCGCGACGCCATCGACCTTGGGTTGGACCCAGACATCCGGTCGAGTGCTGAGCCAGTCACTGACGGCCGGCTCGCTCGGCAGCTTCTGCAAACCCGTGTGCGCGACCGGGTGACGTAAGGTGCCGCGCGCCCTGGCCAGTGGGTTATCAGCCTTGGGTGTCTGCTGGCGGGCGCATTCCTGCCAATGCGCCAGGCGTGTGCGGGCCTGGTCGTAGAGCTCGTCGCTGATCAGCGATTGGCCCTGTCGATGGTAGCTGTCGTCCCACTGCTGGATTTGCCTGGACAAGGTTTCCAACTGTGAGTGAACGTCATCGGGGCAGGCTTCGGCCCAGGCCCAGGGCGGCAGGGTGCTTAGGAGAACAGCCAGTAATACGCGCATCATGAGCATCCTTGCTCGAAAAGGGTGCCCAGCCTAAGTGATCCACGCGCCCACAAAAAAGCCCCGACCGAGCGGGGCTTTTTACCGGGTATTTCTGTTTACTTGAACAGGCCGCCCAAGGCCTTCACAGCGTCGTTGTTTTCAGCCTTGGCCTGCTGCTTTTGCTGCTTGGCGTCGACTTTTGCCTGGCTGTCGGCGAGTTTGTTGCAAGCTTTGTTGACCTGCTCCAGCGCAGCCTCGTAGGCCCGCACTTTCAACAGATCGTTCTTGGCATTGGCCGCGTCGATCTTGGCTTGCAGGTCTTTGGGTTGCTGCTGGCAGTCGCCGGCATTGCCGCCACCGAGCTGGGCACTCAGGGCGCCGCTCAGCGCGTTCAGGTCAGCGGCCTGGGCTGGCAGGGTGAACAGGCTGAGCAGAAGGGCGGCAGGGGCGAGTGTGCAAATGCGCATGAAAACCTCAATGTTCGATTGCCTGCGCGCTTATCCATCCCGGGCGGGCGCAGTGCAATATCCAAGTAAGGTGAAGGGCCCGAGAGGGCGCGGATTCTAGTGGGCCATCATTTGGCCTGCAAGCCTTGGATCCAAAAAAGCCCGAAGTGGCCGTGCAGACAACAAAAAGCCCCGCCAGGCAGGCCTGGCGGGGCTTTATTTACCGCGAACGATTACAGGCCGGCGGCGGTACGCAGGTCGTTGGCGCGGTCGGTTTTTTCCCAGGTGAAGGTGCTGAAGGTGTCATCGCCCACAGTCTTCTGCGCAGGGGTACGGCCGAAGTGGCCGTAGGCTGCGGTTTCCTGATACATCGGGTGCAGCAGGTCGAGCATGGTGGTGATCGCGTAAGGGCGCAGGTCGAAGATCTCACGTACCAGCTTGACGATCTTGTCATCGCTGATCTTGCCGGTGCCGAAGGTGTTCAGCGAGATCGACGTAGGCTGGGCCACGCCAATGGCGTAGGAAACCTGAATTTCGCAGCGCTCGGCCAGGCCGGCAGCGACGATGTTCTTGGCTACATAACGACCGGCGTAAGCGGCAGAGCGGTCCACCTTTGAAGGGTCCTTACCGGAGAACGCACCGCCGCCGTGACGAGCCATGCCGCCGTAGCTGTCGACGATGATCTTGCGGCCAGTCAGGCCGCAGTCGCCCACCGGGCCACCGATGATGAACTGGCCGGTCGGGTTGATGTGGAACTGGGTGTCCTTGGTCAGCAGTTCGGCAGGCAGCACGTGCTTGACGATCAGCTCCATTACGCCTTCACGCAGGTCGGCGTAGGACACGTCCGGGTTATGCTGGGTCGACAGTACCACGGCGTCGATGCCCACCACTTTGCCGCCTTCGTAGCGGCAGGTCACCTGGGACTTGGCGTCCGGGCGCAGCCAAGGCAGCACGCCGGATTTGCGCGCCTCGGCTTGCCGTTGCACAAGCTGGTGCGAGAAGGTGATCGGCGCGGGCATCAGCACGTCGGTTTCGTTGCTGGCGTAGCCGAACATCAGGCCCTGATCGCCCGCGCCCTGGTCTTCTGGCTTGGCGCGGTCAACACCCTGGTTGATGTCCGGGGATTGCTTGCCGATGATGTTCATCACGCCACAGGTCGCGCCGTCAAAGCCAACGTCGGAGCTGTTGTAGCCAATGTCGGTGATCACGTCACGCACGATCTGCTCCAGGTCAACCCAGGCAGTGGTGGTGACTTCGCCGGCGATGATCGCCACGCCCGTTTTCACCAGCGTCTCGCACGCCACACGGGCGAACTTGTCTTCAGCGATGATAGCGTCCAGCACCGCGTCAGAAATCTGGTCGGCGATTTTGTCCGGATGCCCTTCAGACACGGACTCGGAGGTGAAAAGGGAGTATTCGCTCATCTCGATGTTTTCCTGATATTTACCGATGGTGAGTGTCGCCAGCCGGTCGCTGAAAATGGCGGACCTGAATCTGGAAACCATTACGTAAACCTACATAGAGGCTTTCCCCGGGAACGAGTCCCGCAGCGGTGGCCCAACGGGCCAGATCGTCCTGTTCAAAACCCAGCCAGAGATCACCGCAGGCCTCCTTGGCCCAATTCTGGTTGTGGCTGCATAAATCCGTAACCAGCAGGCTACCGCCGGGGTGCAGCAACCCGGCCATTTGCTTGAGGGCTTCCGCCGGTGCGGCGAAATGGTGCAAGACCATGTTCAGCACCACGCAATCGGCCCGCAGGCCGGTGTCACTCAGGGCGTCGGCCAACTGCAGGCGCACATTGCCCAGGGCTTCGCGCTCACAGAGTTGGCGCGCCAGTTCAAGCATCGCCGGGCTGTTATCCAGCGCGGTGACCTGCTCGAAGCGGCGCGCCAGTTCGGGCAGGAAACCGCCGTCGCCAGGGCCGACTTCCAAGGCCGTGGCTTCTTCACTGAAGCTCAGCTTGTCCAACAGCGCCAGTACGCTTTCGCGGTACTGGGCCAAGCCGGCGATCAGGTCCTGTTGGGCGCGAAACTTGTCGGCCACCCGTGAGAAAAAATCCTGGCTGGCGGCGGCGCGTTGCCCGTGCACCTGGCCGATGCGCGACTGCACATCACCGGGCAGGCACAAGTTGTCCACTTCGTCGAGCAGGGCGGCGTGCAACTTGCCGCCAAGCAGTTCGGTATGGGGCAGGGCACGTCGGTAGAAAATCGCATTGCCTTCGCGACGGGTGGCCACCAGGTCGGCCTGGGCCAGCACCTTCAAATGGTGGCTCATGCCGGACTGGCCGATGGCGAAGATCTGCGCCAGCTCCAGTACCCCGAAAGAATCGTTGGCCAGTGCGCGCAATACGTTCAAGCGCAACGGATCGCCAGCGGCCTTGCACAAGGCAGCCAGTTCATCGCCGTCGTCAGGACGCAGGGAGGGCACGGGTAGGTTCATAAGGCCAGCAGTCTAGTGACGGGTGTAGATCCCCGCAAGGCCAATATCAAAAAGTTTTGATATTGATCGATAAGTGGCGGTTATAAGCCATCGCTATAACCTTTAGACGAACCGGTTAAAGGTTTCTGCAAGGGATTGGTGCCCAAAGCATAGGAAAAACGCCCACAAGTGACTATCTGTCATTGCCCGCAGGCGGTGGCTGAGGGAAAATGCCGGTCCTTTTTTCCGTTTCTTTATAAGCAAACTCCAGGAGATCAGCGATGCCCAGCCGTCGTGAGCGTGCCAACGCCATTCGTGCCCTCAGCATGGATGCCGTGCAAAAAGCCAACAGCGGCCATCCCGGTGCCCCGATGGGCATGGCGGATATCGCCGAGGTACTTTGGCGTGACTACCTGAAACACAACCCGAGCAACCCTTCGTTCGCCGACCGTGACCGCTTCGTGCTGTCCAACGGTCATGGCTCGATGCTGATTTATTCGCTGCTGCACCTGACTGGCTACGACGTCACCATCGACGACCTCAAGAGCTTCCGTCAGCTGCACAGCCGCACCCCGGGCCACCCGGAATTCGGCTACACCCCAGGCGTTGAAACCACCACCGGTCCCCTGGGCCAAGGCCTGGCCAATGCGGTTGGTTTCGCCCTGGCGGAAAAAGTCTTGGGCGCGCAGTTCAACCGCCCTGGCCACGACATCGTTGACCACCACACCTACGTATTCCTGGGTGATGGCTGCATGATGGAAGGCATTTCCCATGAAGTCGCTTCCCTGGCCGGCACCCTGGGCCTGGGCAAGCTGATTGCCTTCTACGATGACAACGGCATCTCCATCGACGGCGAAGTCGAAGGCTGGTTCACCGACGACACACCAAAGCGTTTCGAAGCCTACAATTGGCAGGTGATCCGCAACGTCGACGGCCACGATCCGGAAGAGATCAAGACCGCCATCGACACCGCTCGCAAGAGCGCGCAGCCAACCCTGATCTGCTGCAAGACAACCATCGGTTTCGGCTCGCCGAACAAGCAAGGTAAAGAAGACTGCCACGGCGCCCCACTGGGTGACGCGGAAATCGCCCTGACCCGCGAAGCGCTGAAGTGGAACCACGGCCCGTTTGAAATCCCGGCCGACATCTACGCCGAATGGGATGCCAAGGAAAAAGGCCTGGCAGCCGAAGCCGAGTGGGACCAGCGTTTCTCGGCCTACTCCGCCGAATTCCCGGAATTGGCCAACCAACTGGTGCGCCGCCTGGCCGGTGACCTGCCTGCCGACTTCTCGGAAAAAGCCTCGGCCTACATCGCTGAAGTCGCGGCCAAGGGCGAGACCATCGCCAGCCGTAAAGCCAGCCAGAACACCCTGAACGCCTTTGGCCCGTTGCTGCCTGAGTTCCTCGGCGGTTCGGCTGACCTGGCCGGTTCCAACCTGACCCTGTGGAAAGGTTGCAAAGGTGTCTCGGCCGAAGACGCCAGCGGCAACTACATGTACTACGGCGTGCGCGAGTTCGGCATGAGCGCCATCATGAACGGCGTTTCCTTGCACGGCGGCCTGGTGCCTTACGGCGCGACCTTCCTGATGTTCATGGAGTACGCACGTAACGCTGTACGTATGGCCGCGCTCATGAAGAAGCGCGTGATCCACGTCTACACCCACGACTCCATCGGCCTGGGCGAAGACGGCCCGACGCACCAGCCGGTCGAGCAACTGACCAGCCTGCGCACCACGCCGAACCTCGATTGCTGGCGCCCAGCCGACGCGGTGGAATCCGCCGTGGCCTGGAAGCACGCCATCGAGCGCAAGGACGGCCCTTCGGCGCTGATCTTCTCGCGTCAGAACCTGCAACACCAGGTGCGTACCGACGCGCAGATCGCCGACATCAGCCGTGGCGGTTATGTGCTCAAGGACTGCATCGGCGAGCCGGAGCTGATCCTGATCTCCACCGGCTCCGAAGTGGGCCTGACCGTTCAGGCGTACGACAAGCTGACCGCGCAAGGCCGCAACGTGCGCGTTGTGTCCATGCCCTGCACCAGCGTGTTCGAAGCCCAGGACGCCGGCTACAAGCAATCGGTATTGCCGTTGCAGGTCAGTGCGCGTATTGCCATCGAAGCGGCTCACGCCGACTACTGGTACAAGTATGTGGGCCTGGAAGGCCGCGTGATCGGCATGACCACCTACGGTGAGTCGGCGCCGGCGCCAGCCTTGTTCGAAGAGTTCGGTTTCACCCTGGAAAACATCCTGGGTCAGGCTGAAGAGTTGCTGGAAGACTAAGTCAGTCTGCGTTGTTTGTACTGGCGCCATCGCGGGCAAGCCCGCTCCCACATTTGGATCACGGTCCACTGTGGGAGCGGGCTTGCCCGCGATGGCGCCAGTACATTCATCACTGAGCTAACCTTGATCGAGAACCCCATGCCCCAACCGCGTCCCTACAAAGTTGCACTCAACGGCTACGGCCGCATTGGTCGTTGCGTCTTGCGTGCTCTGTTCGAGCGAGGGGCGGCGGCCGGGTTTGAAATTGTCGCGATCAATGATTTGGCCGACATGGCCAGCATCGAATACCTGACACGCTTTGACTCCACCCACGGCCGCTTCCCGGGCGAAGTGCGGGTTGAAGGCGATTGTCTGCATATCAATGGCAACTGCGTGCAAGTGTTGCGCAGTGCCACCCCCGAAGGCATCGACTGGAAAGCACTGGGCGTCGACCTGGTGCTGGAATGCTCCGGTGTCTATCACACCCGTGCCGATGGCCAGCGTTTCCTCGACGCCGGCGCACCGCGTGTGCTGTTTTCCCAGCCGATGGCCAGCGAGGCGGATGTCGACGCCACCATCGTCTACGGCATCAACCAGGATTGCCTGACCGGCGATGAGCTGCTGGTGTCCAACGCGTCGTGTACCACCAACTGCAGCGTGCCGTTGTTGCGCCTGCTGGACCAGGCGATCGGCCTGGATTACGTGTCGATCACCACGATTCACTCGGCGATGAACGACCAGCCGGTCATCGACGCCTATCACCACGAAGACCTGCGCCGCACCCGTTCGGCGTTCCAGTCAGTGATTCCGGTGTCCACCGGCCTGGCGCGTGGCATCGAGCGACTGCTGCCGGAACTTGCCGGGCGAATCCAGGCCAAAGCCGTACGGGTGCCGACGGTGAACGTGTCTTGCCTGGATATCACCATGCAAACCGTGAGCGACACTGACGCGGCCGAGGTCAACCGGATCCTGCGCGACGCCGCCACCAGCGGCCCGCTCAAAGGCCTGTTGGCCTACACCGAGTTGCCCCACGCCAGTTGCGATTTCAACCATGACCCGCATTCGGCGATTGTCGATGCCAGCCAGACCCGCGTTTCCGGCCCCAGGCTGGTGAACATCCTGGCCTGGTTCGACAACGAATGGGGCTTTGCCAACCGCATGTTGGATGTTGCCGAACACTATCTGCACATCGCTTCTAAACAACCTCAACAGTAATTCAGGAACTGCGACCCATGACCGTGTTGAAGATGACCGACCTCGATCTGCAAGGTAAGCGCGTACTGATCCGCGAAGACCTCAACGTCCCCGTCAAGGACGGTGTTGTCACCAGCGATGCGCGAATCCTGGCCTCGCTGCCGACCATCAAGCTGGCCCTGGAAAAAGGCGCGGCCGTGATGGTCTGCTCCCACCTGGGTCGTCCGACCGAAGGTGAGTTCTCTGCCGAAAACAGCCTCAAGCCTGTCGCCGAGTACCTGAGCAAGGCCCTGGGCCGTGATGTGCCCTTGGTCGCAGACTACCTGGGCGGCGTGGACGTGAAAGCCGGCGATATCGTGCTGTTCGAGAACGTGCGCTTCAACAAGGGCGAGAAAAAGAACAGCGACGAACTGGCCCAGCAATACGCCGCCCTGTGCGACGTGTTTGTGATGGACGCGTTCGGCACCGCCCACCGCGCCGAAGGGTCGACCCACGGCGTGGCCAAGTTCGCCAAGGTCGCCGCGGCTGGCCCGTTGTTGGCTGCCGAGCTGGATGCATTGGGCAAGGCCCTGGGTGCTCCGGCCCAGCCAATGGCCGCTATCGTTGCCGGCTCCAAGGTCTCCACCAAGCTGGACGTGCTTAACAGCCTAAGCCAGATCTGCAACCAACTGATCGTCGGCGGCGGCATTGCCAATACCTTCCTGGCTGCTGCCGGCCACCCGGTGGGCAAGTCCCTGTACGAGCCAGACCTGCTCGACACCGCCCGCGCCATCGCCGCCAAGGTCAGCGTGCCGCTGCCGGTAGACGTGGTAGTTGCCAAGGAATTCGCGGAAAGCGCCGCCGCTACCGTCAAGCTCATCGCTGACGTGGCCGACGACGACATGATCCTGGACATCGGCCCGCAAACCGCGGCCAACTTCGCCGAGCTGCTCAAGGCATCCCAGACTATCCTGTGGAATGGCCCGGTGGGCGTGTTCGAGTTCGACCAATTCGGCAACGGCACCAAAGTACTGGCTAAAGCGATCGCTGAAAGCTCGGCGTTCTCCATTGCTGGCGGCGGCGATACCTTGGCGGCTATCGATAAATATGGCGTGGCTGATCAGATCTCCTACATTTCTACCGGTGGTGGCGCTTTCCTCGAATTCGTCGAGGGCAAGGTGTTGCCAGCCGTGGAAGTGCTGGAAACCCGAGCCAAAGGTTAAGGCTCGCGTGATCAGGAAAAGGAGCGTTCCCATGATCAAGTCGTTGGCACTGGTGATTGCAGCGGGCCTGTTGGCCGGCTGCGGCAGCACACCCAGCGCGGCGCCCGAGGCGGATAACGCCAAGGCACCGTTGAGAAAAAGCTGTTACCAGGCTGACTGGCAAGCCGAGACCATGCCGGTGATCAACAAGCGCATCGGCAACGAACGGTTGGAGAAATACGACTCCGCGCCAAACGGTCAGGAACAGGGTTGCCCATGACGGGTCTGATCCATTAACCGACAGCAACGGCGGCCCATAGACCGCCCTGCGAGGATTGGCAATGAAAGGCGTTTTCGCCCTGGCAGCCCTGGCTCTGTTGGCCGGCTGCAGCAGCATGAACCTGTTCGACAAGGCAGAACCTGCCGACAAATGGACCACCTGGACCTGCGACAGCAAGGCCGAGGTCAACTGGCGCTTTGCCAACCCGGCCCGCTCCGAAGTGGATGTACGCCTCGGCGGTTCGGACCAGGTTTACCGGCTCAAGCAAGAGGTAGCCGCCTCCGGCGTGCTGTATAGCGACGGCCAATTGGCGTTTCACACCAAAGGTGAGGAAGGCCTGGTTTACTGGGTGGCGACAGATGATTTGATTGGGCGCGGCTGCAAAGCCCAGTGAGAATGCGATCTGAAGTCCAATGAGATCAAAATGTGGGAGCTGGCTTGCCTGCGATTGCGGTGGGTCAGCAAAGCCAATATCGACTGGCTCGCCGCCATCGCAGGCAAGCCAGCTCCCACATTGACCTGCTTCACAGTGGCATTAGCGCTAGGCCACACCAGCAATAACGATTCAGCAGCACAAGGCTCAACCCCTTGATCTGCAATAACTTGAATAGCAGCCGCCGCTACGGCAGGCTTGCACGATTAACGACCCTCGACCGGGAGAGACAACACAATGGCACTTATCAGCATGCGTCAAATGCTGGACCACGCAGCCGAGTTCGGCTACGGCGTCCCAGCCTTTAACGTCAACAACCTTGAGCAGATGCGCGCCATCATGGAAGCCGCTGACAAGACCGACTCCCCAGTGATCGTCCAGGCTTCGGCCGGTGCGCGCAAATACGCTGGCGCCCCGTTCCTGCGTCACCTGATCCTCGCTGCGATCGAAGAATTCCCGCACATCCCGGTGTGCATGCACCAGGACCACGGCACCAGCCCTGACGTGTGCCAGCGCTCGATCCAACTGGGCTTCAGCTCGGTAATGATGGACGGCTCCCTCGGCGAAGACGGCAAGACTCCAACCGACTACGAGTACAACGTACGCGTGACCCAACAAACCGTGGCCATGGCCCACGCCTGCGGCGTATCGGTTGAAGGCGAGCTGGGCTGCCTGGGTTCGCTGGAAACCGGCATGGCCGGTGAAGAAGACGGCATCGGCGCCGAAGGCGTGCTGGACCACAGCCAGATGCTGACCGACCCGGAAGAAGCCGCCGACTTCGTCAAGAAGACCCAGGTCGACGCCCTGGCCATCGCCATCGGCACCAGCCATGGCGCCTACAAGTTCACCAAGCCACCTACCGGCGACGTGCTGGCCATCGACCGCATCAAGGAAATCCACAAGCGCATCCCCAACACCCACCTGGTGATGCACGGTTCTTCCTCGGTACCGCAAGAGTGGCTGGCGATCATCAACCAGTACGGCGGTGACATCAAAGAAACCTACGGCGTACCGGTTGAAGAAATCGTCGAAGGCATCAAGTACGGCGTGCGCAAGGTCAACATCGACACCGATTTGCGCCTGGCGTCCACCGGTGCAATGCGTCGCCTGATGGCCACCAACCCGAGCGAGTTCGACCCGCGTAAATTCTTCGGTGCTACCGTGACGGCGATGCGTGATGTGTGTATCGCACGGTATGAAGCGTTTGGTACGGCCGGTAATGCCTCGAAGATCAAGCCGATCTCGTTGGAAGCGATGTACCAGCGGTATTTGAAAGGTGAGTTGAACGCTAAGGTGAACTGAGCCTCAAGCGTTTAACTAAAGAAGCCCGCATCGCTGCGGGCTTTTTTGTGGGTGCCGATTTCTCCAGACGTAAGGTGATTGAAATGTCCGTCATAAGGGACATAATCAGATTAATTTAGTTAAAAGTTCGATATAGGTGACATTTTGCTCATCACGACCCCTCCAGCTTTTGGCGAGCGGCTCAGGCAACTACGCCGGGCGAAGCAATACAGCCAGCAGCAACTCGCGGAAAAAGCGCGGTGCAGTCGCAAGACCATCATCGACCTTGAGGCAGGGGAAAATGTCGCGATGTACACCGCCTTCAGGGTGATTACTGCGCTAGGCATGGCGCTGGAAGTGGTTGATCGGCGTATTGATCTCAAATCGCTTGCCGAACTGGTAGAGCACGATGAGTAAGATCAAACGGCTCAACGTCGCTGCTCCCCAAGGCATTAGCGGCGAACTGTCCAAAGGATCGCAATTTTCCTTCGCCTACGCGTCGGCTGAGTCGCCTCGTGAAGTATCGTTGGTAATGCCTTATGACCCGACACCGGCGGTCAGTAATGTTCTGCATCCGATTTTTGATATGAATGTGCCAGAAGGCTTCCTGGCTGATCAAATCAAGCGACGGATGGCCAAGCATATGCAGGTGGACGAAATGCGCTTGCTGTCGGTCATTGGAGGCAACCAGATTGGTCGGCTGAGTTATGAAAACCCGATAGAGGCGTCCATGCCTGTAAAGGCTCAGGTCGGGTTACAGGAGATTCTGTCTGCCGATACCTCCCAAGGCGTATTCGATTTTCTGGTCGACACCTACTTCGAGTCCGGAATTTCGGGGGTGCAGCCGAAAGTATTGGTACCTGATCTGGACAAGTTGACGGGCAACCGCAAAACCATGCTCAGCTCTGACCTGATTGTAAAATCCGGCGCAGATGAATATGCCCACTTGGCGCAAAACGAATTCCTCTGTTTGGAAGCCGCTCGCCTTGCCGGGTTGGAAACGCCGCGTTTCTGGCTGTCCGACAGTGGTGATTTATTTGTTATGGAGCGCTTCGATCTGACCCCCTCGGGCAGGTTGGGGTTCGAAGACATGGCGGTGCTGCTGGGGCTGAACAAGGACCCCCACGACAACTACAAGTATTCCCAAAGCTACGAAACGCTCGCTGCAGTGATTCGCCAGGTGTGCCAGCAGGGCGATGTACTGCGTGAACTTGAACGCTTTTTTTCCTCTGTTTGCTTGTCAGTCATGGTGCGCAATGGCGATGCCCACTTGAAAAATTTCGGCGTGCTCTATACCCATCCGGGAGCCCTCGAAACGGTGCAATTGGCGCCTGTGTTCGATGTGACAACGACCACCGCCTATGAGCATTACAATCCAAAATCCGGCCAGGCATTGGTTGACCGTAGCCTGGCCATCAAAATGAACAAAGTGAAGGCGTACCCCGATCGTCAACAGCTGATTGAGTTCGGACGCAAGCACTGTGGTATCGCAGCCCCAGGTGTCATTATTGAACGCATCGCCGAGGCCATGTCCCAGGCGCTGAGTGCGCATCAGGCGCGAATGGATAGTGAGCTTTTTTCAACGATGCAAAAAGAGTGGGACGCGGGCCGTGCCATGGCGCTTCACGATTCGGTGGCGCTGGGTATGCGACGCAGACCGGTGGTAAAACCATTGCACTGAGGTCTGTGAAAAAACCGTAGCTTTAACAGGTAATGGTCGACGTATTGAAAGAAGGGGTTACGATATCCTCGGGTTAAATATATCTGTTCCTTGCACTAAATAAATTCGTCCCCTTTATTCTCATATGTAATGTCAGCTAGAGCCAGTATTTCGTAGCAGTTTTCGCAAAATTTATATATGTATGACATCGCTTAGATTGAACGGTCGGTGGTGGAGGCGAGATATTGAAATCAAAAAAACCCGCACTGGTGCGGGTTTTTTAAAGTGCTCGGTATAGTTGCTTGAGTGTAAAGTAAATATTTTTTCAAACTTCTTCTGGGTTGCCTACGTAAGGTACATTTGTTTCTACAATCTCAAAATTAAACGGAATTGATTTTTTTCCTCCATGTGTAACAAGATAGGAGTGCGAGAATGAGTGGTCACATGCTACGTAGTCGTAGTCCTGAATCAGCCCCCGATTACTTTGGATACAAAGCTCCTTGCTGGTGGCGCCTGGGAAATCATCAAGCGTCAGTACCTGGTTATGATTATTTGGATCTACCAAGTTGAATGATATTCCGTTTTCTGCAGCTAATAGCCAACCATTTGATTGATCTAGCACTTTTCCATAGTGCGGCCCTTGCTCACGAACATAGATGACGTATTTGCCATCTCTGTAGCGAAAATACAAGAGCTCACCCTCGTTTGCGTATAGTTTATTGTTCAAGCATAAGTATTGGCTTGGCTTTAGGCCTGCAAAACCCTTAGTGCCATCAACCGTAACTAAGTGACCTCTGAAATATCCAGTAACCGGCTCTGCATATAATGAGAGCTCATAGAAGCAAACAGCATAGTTGTTATATGATAGGCGTGCAGTAAACGATTTTTGGCGATCGGTGCTCATGGCTTTGTCTCTCTAAAAGTGGTGATCATTGTAATCGTGTGCAGACTGTTTGTGATGTCTGCAAAATAATAGTAAGTTGTTTTATCTGATGGGGTACCTGTGAATATTGACAGTTATTTATAGTTTTTTGTTATTAGCGATATTCCATTGCGTATTTTGATTTTGTGATTTTGATAGCAGGTGAACGCTGCCGGTCGATTTTTGCTCGCCGAAAACCCACAAGAGTGCGGTTTGTTGTTCAGCTTGCCGAGAAAGTATCGAGACCACGGTATTTCAATGACTCGAAACACATCACTCACGTCCTGCACCAGAATACGTGCGGTATTGGCCACGTTGTTCAGGTCTCGCTCGGCGAAATCCGGCAGGCTGTAACAGGCCATTAGGTTTAGGTGTTCCAGAGCCGCGTTGAGACGTTCGCGCAGGCAGGCGTGGAGGTCGAGCAGTGGGGCTTCGCTGTCGATCAACAGCACAGGGTAGTCGGTGGCGGTTTCGGTGCAAGGGCAGGAGCCACACCGCACCTTGAGCTGACGCACAATCAATGTGGGAACCGGGCTTGCCCGCGATGGCGGTGTGTCAGGCACCGAGGAGAGTGGCTGATGCGCCGCCATCGCGGGCAAGCCCGGCTCCCACAGGGGGCAGCGGGGTGTTTAAGGTGTTGGGTTTATCCGGGAAAAATCCTGTGCATCGCGGGACGTTTCACTCGTGATCAATATCCAACTTCGCAAACGTCACCCGCGCGCCCTCATTGGTATCGCCCGAATTGTCCTGCACGTACACCCCCGCCTTGAAGTACAGCGGCTTGTCGCCCCAGGCCGCGCCAATCCGTTCATTCCACTCGCTGTCGGCGGCATACACACTGAGCAGCCCGGCTTTGTTGAGGTTGATCACATAGGTGAAGCTTTTCTCCAGCGGCACGTTGGAGGCAACGATGATCACCCTGCTTTCGGCCTCGTCCGGGCGCATGCGCACTTTGACGACGATGTTGCCGGTCTGGGTTTTTTCCTTGAATTGGTACTCCAGCTTGATTAACGGTTTCTGGCTGTCGTAGGCGTGGATCTGGCCGATCACGATCTTGCCGGAGGAGGGTACCTGGTTGACCGCCAGGGTGGCGCGCAGGAAGTTGTCGGCCTCGGGGTAGGTCCAGTTGCGCAGGCGGCCGTCGGCGTAGGTTTCGCGCAGTTCGCTGCGTGGGTAGATGGCGTTTTCGGTACGCGAGCCCGTCACAGGTGTCCAGAACTGCACGTCGCTGTCTTTGGCCTGGAAGTATTGATCGTTGAAGCCGCTCAGTAGCCTTGGCGTTTCAATGGTTGTGGGTGGGGAGCCGACCGGAATGCTCAGGTTCCAGGTGGAGAGGTCGATCATGGTGTTGGCCTTTTTACAGAGGGTGAAGGCATTGGCCCAAAGGGCCTTCCAGGTTCTTTATAGGCGGTGCTGGTGAGATTGTTAAACAATTGCTGGCAATTTATTGGCGTCAGCGAAATGTCAAAAAGCCATGTTGCCCGTGAACCGCGGGCTACAGGGCCTTACCGTTAGTCGGCTTCCTGGCCTTTGGCACAATGATGGCGCCCACGTCACTTCTGCTTTTTTAGAACCACGGCTAGAGTGAGCCCTCAGTGTTTATCCGGCCTTTGTAACAAAAGTGACCGGTGTAGCTCCCTAAGGAAGAGACGTAGCATGGATGGCGCTCCACAACACGACGATGCAATTTCGGTTCTGTTGGTGGTCGATGACTACCCGGAAAACCTCGTCAGCATGCGTGCGCTGTTGCAGCGTGACGATTGGCGTGTGATCACCGCCGCGTCTGGCCTGGAGGCCCTGGAGTTACTGCTGGCCCACGACGTCGACCTGGTGCTGCTGGACGTGCGCATGCCGGGCATGGACGGCTTCGAGGTCGCACGCCTGATGCGCGGCAGCCAGCGCACGCGCATGACGCCGATTATCTTTCTGACCGCCACCGCCCATTCGCCCGACGCGATACTTGAAGGCTATGCCAGCGGGGCGATCGACTACCTGTTCAAGCCCTTTGACCCGCATATCCTCAAGCCCAAGGTGCAGGCGTTGCTGGAGCACCAGCGCAATCGCCGTGCCTTGCAGCGCCTGAGCCATGATCTGGAATTGGCCCGTGCCTTTAATGCCTCGGTGCTGGATAACGCCGCCGAGGGCATTCTGGTGGTGAGCGAAGCCAGCGTAATCGAGTACGCCAACCCGGCGATCTCGCGGCTGTTGAATGCAACGATGGCTGAGTTGCAGGGCGAGAGTTTCCTCAGTTTCCTGCAAAAACCCCATGTGCCAGCCTGGTTGGGTTTCCCCATGTACGAGGCGTATCGCCGGGGCGAGACGTGGCGCCAACACGACGCCATTTTGCGTACCGGTCGGGGCCAGCAGGTGCCGGTGGCGTTGTCCTGCGCGCCCTTGCCTGCCGAGCAGAAGGCAATGGTGGTGACGGTGCTGGACATGTCCGAAGTAAGGCACCTGCATCAGCAGCTTGAGTTCCAGGCCGTGACCGACCCGCTGACCGGGCTGCTGAACCGGCGCGGTTTCCATCAGGCAATGGAGAACACCTTGCTGCGCAGCGAACGTAGCGAGCAGGCGCTGGTATTGCTGTACCTGGACCTGGATGGCTTCAAGCGGGTCAACGATACGCTGGGCCATGACGCCGGGGATCGCGTGTTGCGTTGGGTCTCGGAGCAAATGCAGGCGTGCCTGCGTTCCTACGACATTCTGGGGCGCATGGGCGGAGACGAATTCACCGCCTTGCTGGAGCTGGAGTTTCCCGAGCAGGCCGCGAAGATTGCGGAAAAGCTCATCGAGCGGGTGTCTGTGTGCCAGCAGGTCGATGGGTTGGAGGTGATGCTGGGGGTGAGTATCGGCATCGCGACCTTCCCGGATTGTGGCTCGGACTTGGGCGGCCTGCTGCGGGCCGCGGATATTGCCATGTACGAAGCCAAGCGCGCCGGCCGTCAGCAGTATCGTTACTACGACCAGGAAATGAACGGCCGCGCCCGCTCGCGGTTGATGCTGGAAGACAGTGTGCGCACTGCCATTGCGAACAAGGATTTCACTTTGGTGTACCAGCCTCAGGTCTGCCTGGAAGACGGGCGCTTGCGCGGCGTCGAGGCGCTGTTGCGCTGGCAACATCCCAGCGTCGGCGATGTGCCGCCGGGCCTGTTCTTGCCGCTGCTGGAAGAGGCGCGGTTGATCAACCAGTTGAGTGCCTGGATCTACCAGCAAGTCGCTGCCCAGCGCCAGGCCTGGCAAGCCACCTTCGACCCCGAACTGGTGTTGAGCGTGAGCCTGAGCGGCAGCCAGTTCAACATGCCCAACCTGGTTAACCAACTGCAGCAGGTGCTGGAACGGCATGGGTTAGAGGGGCGGCAACTGGAGGTGGAAATCGGCGAGGACTGCTTGATGAGTAATCTTGCCGAGTCTACCAAGCAACTCCAGTTACTGCGCCGGATCGGGGTGCGGATTGCCCTGGACGATTTTGGCTGCGGCCAGTGCTCCCTGGCCCATTTGCGCGACCTCAAGTTCGATACCCTCAAACTTGACCCTCAACTGGTGGCGCGCCTGCCTGGCTCGGCGCGGGATGCGGCGATGGCGCGCAGCATCATCCAACTGTGTGAGCATTTTGGTGTGCTGGTGATCGCCGAAGGCGTGGAGACCCTTGAGCAAACACAGTGGCTAAAGGCCAATGGCTGCGCGTATATCCAGGGGCCGTGGGCGGCGCTGCCGTTGATGGCCGAAGACGTTGCCGGCTGGTCGTACCCTCGCACGCTTTGAATTCGCTACACTGGCGCCCGTCCCAATTGCGTTGCCGAGCCCATGACCGCGTTGAAATACCTCCAGGCCTACCCCGCCGCGCTCCAGGAGCAAGTGCGCCAACTGATCGCCAAGGACCAGTTGGGTGCGTACCTGGAACAGCGTTACCCCGAACGCCATGCGGTGCAGAGCGACAAGGCCCTGTACGCCTATGCCCTGGCCTTGAAGCAGGAGCACCTGCGTAACGCGCCGTCTATCGACAAAGTGCTGTTCGACAACCGCCTGGACCTGACCCATCGTGCCTTGGGTTTGCACACCACGATTTCCCGGGTGCAGGGCGGTAATCTCAAGTCCAAGAAAGAGATCCGCATCGCTTCGCTGTTCAAGGAAGCGGCCCCGGAGTTTCTGCGCATGATCGTGGTACACGAGCTGGCGCACTTCAAGGAGTCGGACCACAACAAGGCGTTCTACAAACTCTGCCAATACATGATGCCGGGCTACCATCAGGTGGAATTCGACCTGCGTGTGTATCTCACCTGGCGTGATTTGCAGGGCAAGCCCTAACCCCAAGGCGACTGACCATGGATGTGAGCAAGACCAAAAGCAGCTTCTACCGCCGCCTGTACGTGGCGTACCTGATCGACAGCCAACTGGCCAGCAGCGTTCCGGCGTTGACCGAGGCCACGGGCATGCCCCGGCGCACTGCCCAGGATACGATTGCGGCGTTGGCCGACCTGGATATTGTGTGTGAATTCGAGCAGGAGGACGGTGCGCGTAACCATGCCGGGCGCTATCGGATTCGGAATTGGGGGGCGATTGATCGGGGGTGGATCGAGGCTAATCTGGCGTCGATCAAGCAGGTGTTGGGCTATCCCTGAGTTTAGCGGTGGCAGGGCTGACGCTATCGCGGGCAAGCCCGGCTCCCACAGTTGAATGCGTTCCAATGTGGGAGCTGGCTTGCCTGCGATGGCGCCCTCAGAGGCGGCGCATACCGATATGGGGAATATCGTCCTCCAGGTATTCTTCGCCCGCCACCACAAACCCATACCGCCCGTAATACCCCTGCAGATGCGCCTGAGCTGACAGAAAGATCGGTGTCTCGGGCCAGATTTCTTCAATTTGCTTGAGGGCCTCTTCCATCATCGTGTGCCCCAACCCGGTGCCGCGTGCCGATGGCGCAACGATCACCCGGCCAATCACCACATCGCCGCCCTGGGACTCCGGGTCCAGCAGGCGCAGGTAAGCCACCAGTTCGTTATCTTGCCAGGCCATCAGGTGATGGGTATCACCCGCCAGGTCCTGCCCGTCGATGTCCTGATACGCGCATTTCTGCTCGACGACGAATACCTCGCTGCGCAAACGAAGGAGGGCGTAAAGCTGGTCCTTGCCCAAGTCGTTGTGATGTTTACAAACCCAATCAACCGTCATGATGTGTGCTCTTATAAAGACGTGCCTGGATAGTAAGCGGGACGGGCGCCGCTGTCTAAAATTGGCAAATGTGTGAATGGCGTCAATTTGCCATCATTCAGTGCGTGCGCCGTTGGCTGCTTTGTGTAATCTGCAATGCAAGCTTATTGATGAGCTACTGTTATCAGGCCACCGCCTGCCCGCCAAGGACTTTGAGCATGCCGCGATTGACTCGTGCCGTTGCTTTGATCGCAGTGCTGTTGCTGGCCCAGCCGGTGCTGGCACAGCGTCTGCGTCTAGTGGCGGATGGCTGGCCGCCGTTCACCGATGCCACCTTGATCAATGGCGGCCTGGCCACGGATATCGTCAGCACGGCCCTGGCCCGTGCGGGGTACGCCAGTGATTTTGAACAGGTGCCTTGGGCTCGCGCGCTCAAGGGCGTGGGGGATGGGCGCTACGATGTGCTGATCAACGCCTGGTACGACGAGGCCCGCACGCAGTTTGGCCAGTTTTCTGCTGAGTACCTGCTTAACCGCGTGCGCTTTCTCAAGCGCAGCGACGATGACATCGCTTATCAAAGCCTGGCCCAACTGCGCGACGAGACCATCGCCGTGGTACGCGGTTATGCCTATTCGGCGGCGTTCGATCAAGACACCCAGCTACAGAAAGTACCCGTGCACAACTTCGCCATGGCCGTGCGCATGCTCGCGGCGCGGCGGGTGCGGTTGACGCTGGAAGACGAATACGTGGCGCGTTATTACCTGGCTCGGGAGTCGCCGCGGGTGCGCAATACCGTGGCGTTTGTGGGCAAGCCGCTGAGTGAGAACAGCCTGCATATTCTGGTCAGTTTGAAGAACCCCGAGCATGCGCAGATTGTCGCCAGCTTTGATCGGGAGATTGCCAGGATGAAGGCTGATGGCAGTTATGCGCGGTTGATGAAGGCGCATGGGATGTAGCGTGCTTGCGGGCCTCATCGCGGGCAAGCCCGGCTCCCACATTTTGCCCGCATTCTTATGTTGGAACTCGGTCAAATGTGGGAGCTGGCTTGCCTGCGATAGCGGCCTAAGCCGCGCCGGTATCTTTGATCAGATGCGCCGCCAACGTACGCAACGGCCCCAACTGCCGGCAAATCAACGCCAACTGCGTCTGTACCAGCCGCTGCCCTTCGTCGATTTCATCGGGCATTTGCTCAAGCTCGGCTGCCAGCGCTTCCTCGGCATCGCTCTGTATCGCAATCGACTGTTTGTTGGCCAGGCCGGTGGCGATCTCATCAATGCTCGCCGCCAGGCTGTTGCCCGCGCCTTCGATCAAGTGCTCGCGTACGTCGGTCGGTAGCTGAGTATCGCGGTGTGCACCCAATCCGGATAAGTAGCTGAGCAAGGTGTGAGACAGCACCAGGAAGCGGAAGCCCACGTCGGCTTCCTTACGGAAATGCCCCGGCTCCATCAGCATATTCGCCAGGGTGGTGGACAACGCGGCATCGGCGTTGTGGGCATTGCGGCGGGCCAGGCGGTAAGCCAGGTCGTCGCTCTTGCCGGCGGCGTATTGCTGCATGATCTGGCGCAGGTAGATGCTGTTGCAAGTCAGGGTGTTGGCCAGCACTTTGTTCAAGCGTCGGCCTTGCCAGTCTGGCAGGAACAGGAACACCGCCAGGCCCGCGATCAGGCTACCGAGCAACGTATCGAACAGGCGCGGCAGGAACAGCCCATAACCATCGCCCACCTGGTTGAAGCAGAACAGCACCATCAGGGTGATCGCCGCCGTTGCCAGGGTGTAGCGGGTGGTGCGGTTGATAAAGAACACCAGGCCTGCGGCGATAGCGAACATCGACTGCACCACCGGGTTGGGGAACAGATCGAACAGCGCCCAGGCCACGGTGAGGCCGATGGCGGTGCCGATGATCCGCTGGCCGAGTTTGCGCCGGGTGGCGCCGTAACTCGGCTGGCACACGAACAGGGTGGTGAGGATGATCCAGTAGCCCTGGGACGCGTGAATGGCGTGCAGGGTGGCGTAGCCGACGGTCAATGCCAGGGACAGGCGCAGGGCATGGCGAAACAGCAGCGAGGTGGGCGTCAGTTGGGTGCGCAGGCGCGTCCACATTTCCTTGAGGTTGCGCGGGGCGCGGTCCAGCAGATTGCTGTCGGTGGCGTCGGCCAGGGCATCGGGATTGCTGGCGTCGCCCAGCAGGCGGTCGAGGGTGGACAGGTTGGCCGCCAAGGCGCGCAGTGAACGCAGCAGGCCACGCCAGGCCGGGTTGCTCTGGATGCGCAGGTGCTCCAGGGACGCGTTGAGGTCGCCCAGGGCTTGGGCAAAGCTATCGTCATAGATGAACGGTTGGCGCAGTTGGATCGACTCTGCCAGGGTCTGGCAGGCCTTGCCTTGCTGGCGCAGCAAGCGCTGGCAACGAAATAGCACATCGCTGTGGAAGAAGGCTTCAGTGAGGGCGTTGTAGGGGTAGTGAGAGGAACTGGCGCGCTCGTGAATGTCCTGGGCCAGGAAGTAGAGCTTCAGGTAGCGACTGACCTTCGAGCCCGGACGCCCATTGCCGACGCGGTGCAGGATGATTTCCTTTGCGGCATTCAGCGCAGCCACTACCCGGCCATTTTGCTGGGCCAGCTCCAGGCGCCGCGCTTCTACATCCAGCTGCCGGATCGGTTCGAACAACGATGACTTGAGCTTGAGGTAACGCCCCAGCTCGCGGAACAACCGCGCCAGGCTCTGCTGCACCGGCTGGTTGGAAAACAGCGCCTGCCACAGCACCGACAACGCGCCGTACCAGGCGGCACCGGCGACCAGCAGCAGGGGCTCATGCCAGAAATCCGTGACGGCGCCGCCGCGCTGGTCCACGCCGATCATGGTGTAGACCGACAGAATCAAGGTGGCCGAGGCAATCGCGCCATAGCGTTCGCCCAGTGCGCCGAGCATGGTCAGGCCGAAACTGGCCAGGGCCAGGGCGATGGCAAATATCCAGGGGTAAGGGAACAGCAGCTCCACCGACAGCGCGGCAATGCTGAAACACACCAGTGTCACCGCCAGCGCGTTGAGGCGGCCTTGCCAGCTGTCATCGGTCTCGGCCAGGGCGCTGGCGATAATCCCCAGGAAGAGCGGGATCAGCAGCGTCATTTCATCCTGGTACCAACACAACGCCATGCTGCCGGTGAGGGCGATGAACACCCGTACGCTGTAGCTGAATTTATCCAGCGCCCACAGGCGCCGCATGGACTGCTTGAACGAGGTCGATGACATGAAGTCTGGAGTCTTCCGGGACGTTGTCGCTAAATTGAGCCAGTAATGACGCCACGGCAAGCGTGGCGATCACATCGGACAGCAAAATGTTCAGTAACACTGCAAAACCAATGTGGGCTTGCCTGCGATAACGATGTGGGATTCAACGCCGCTATCGCAGGCAAGCCAGCTCCCACAGGGGATTGCATTTCAAGGTGCAAGTCAGGCGTATTGCGCGGCCGCGTAGCCCGAGGCCCAGGCCCACTGGAAATTGAACCCGCCCAGGTGGCCGGTCACATCCAGCACTTCGCCGATAAAGTACAGGCCGGGGCTTTTCAGTGATTCCATGGTCTTGGACGACACTTCCCGAGTATCCACCCCGCCCAATGTCACCTCGGCAGTGCGATAACCCTCGGTGCCGGCCGGTACCAGTTGCCAGCTCCCCAGCTTTTGCGCGATATCGGCCATTTCAGCGTGGGTGTACTGCTTCATCGGTTTGGATTCGAACCAGCTTTGAGCCAGCAGATTGGCCATTTTCTTGGTGAAGATCTCGCCCAGCAGGGTTTTTAACTCGCTGTTGGGGTGTTCGGCCTGTTGCTGTTGCAGCCAGGCATGGGCGTCGTGGTCGGGCAGCAGGTTGATTTCCACCGTGTCGCCGGAGTGCCAATACGAGGAAATCTGCAAAATTGCCGGCCCGCTCAGGCCGCGGTGAGTGAACAGGATGTTCTCGCGAAAGCTCTGGCCGTTGCAGCTCACCAGGCAGTCGACCGAGGTGCCGGACAACTCGCCGCACAACTCCTTGAGCTGGTCGGTGATGGTGAACGGCACCAGCCCGGCGCGGGTCGGCAGCAGTTCGTGGCCGAATTGCTTGGCCACTTGGTAACCGAAGCCGGTGGCGCCCAGCGTCGGGATCGACAAACCGCCCGTGGCGATCACCAGGGATTCACAGCGCAGTTCACCCAGGGTGGTTTGCAGTTGATAGCCGCTTTCGAGCTTGGCGATGGCCTCGATGGAGGTGTCCAGGTGCAGGCTCACGCCGGTCTGGATGCACTCGTCGAGCAGCATGCCGAGGATGTCGCTGGACTTGTTGTCGCAGAACAGCTGGCCGAGTTTCTTCTCGTGGTACGGCACGCCGTGTTTGGCCACCAGCCCGATAAAATCCCACTGCGTATAACGGGCTAGGGCGGATTTGCAGAAGTGCGCGTTGTGCGAGAGGAAATTGGCCGGCTCGGTGTACATGTTGGTGAAGTTGCAGCGGCCGCCACCGGACATCAGGATCTTCTTGCCGGCTTTGTTGGCATGGTCGATCAACATCACCTTACGCCCACGCCCGGCGGCGGTCAGCGCGCACATCAAGCCTGCGGCGCCGGCGCCAATGATCACAACTTCGGTCGAGCGCACAGCCATGTCCTCACAAAACTATTGATTTGAAATGCCATCAACCCTGTGGGAGCTGGCTTGCCTGCGATAGCGGTAGTGGATTCACCGTCGCTATCGCAGGCAAGCCAGCTCCCACATTGATTCGGTTCCTGCAATGGGAACTCGGTGTTATTACAAAATACGCACGCGCAGCGAACGGCCCTTGATCTTGCCGTCATTCAAACGCTGCAACGCCTGCTTGGCGATGCCGCGCTCCACGGCCACGAAGGCCTGGAAATCAAAGATCGCGATCTTGCCGACCTGGGCACCCGGAATGCCAGCTTCACCGGTCAACGCACCGAGGATGTCGCCTGGGCGCACCTTGTCTTTACGCCCGGCGGCGATGCACAGGGTGCTCATCTGCGGCAACAACGGGCCACCGCTTTGCGGCTTGAGGTTGTCCAGTTGGTCCCAGTTCAGCGGCGACTTCTGCAGTTGCTCGATGGCCTGGGCGCGGTGGGCTTCGGACGGCGCCACCAGGCTGATGGCGATGCCGGTTTCGCCGGCGCGGCCGGTACGGCCTACACGGTGGATGTGAATTTCCGAGTCGCGGGCCAGTTCGACGTTGATCACCATGTCCAGGGCGTCGATGTCCAGGCCACGGGCGGCAACGTCGGTGGCCACCAGCACCGAGGTGCTGCGGTTGGCAAACATCGCCAGTACCTGGTCACGGTCGCGCTGTTCCAGGTCACCATGCAGGCCAACGGCGGAGATGCCCTTGGCGGTCAGGTGGTCGACGGTTTCCTGCACTTGCTGCTTGGTAAAGCAGAACGCCACGCAGGAGGCCGGGCGGAAGTGCGCCAGCACCTTGGTCACGGCGTCCATGCGCTCTTCCGGGGAGATCTCGTAGAAGCGCTGTTCGATCTGGTCGTCGGAGTGGAACGCTTCGGCTTTCACTTGCTGAGGCGCACGCATGAACTTGGAAGCGAGCTGCTTGATGCTCACTGGGTACGTGGCCGAGAACAGCAGGGTTTGGCGGCGCGGCGGGGTCTTGCTGATGATGTCTTCGATGGCGTCGTAGAAGCCCATGTCGAGCATGCGGTCGGCTTCGTCGAGGATCAGAGTGTTCAAACCGTCCAGCACCAGCGAGCCTTTACGCAGGTGCTGCTGGATACGGCCCGGCGTGCCGACGATAACGTGGGCGCCGTGCTCCAGGGAGGCGATCTGCGGGCCGAGGGACACGCCGCCGCACAGGGTCAGTACCTTGATGTTGTCTTCGGCGCGGGCCAGGCGACGGATTTCCTTGGCGACCTGGTCGGCCAGCTCGCGAGTCGGGCACATCACCAGCGCCTGGCAACCGAAGTAGCGCGGGTTGATCGGGTTCAACAAGCCGATGCCGAATGCAGCGGTCTTGCCGCTGCCGGTCTTGGCCTGGGCAATCAGGTCCAGCCCTTTGAGGATCACCGGCAAGCTTTGCGCCTGGATCTGCGTCATCTCGACGTAACCCAGCGAGTCGAGGTTAGCCAGCATGGCGGCGGACAGGGGCAAAGTATTAAAAGCGGTGGCGATGGTAGTCACGGGACTGGCTCTGCAAAACAAAATGTCGCGCAGTGTACCAGTCTCGTGGGATTTTCCTCGCAAGTTCTCGACGAGACGCCCGTTAGTGCTCGATATCGTGCTCGCGGCTGACCACGCGTTTGCCGTCCTTGGGCGACAGTTGCAGGAAGATCGCCGCCGCCAGCATCGCCATGATGCCCACGGTGAGGAAGGTCAGTTGAAAGGCGCCCAGCACCGTATTGACCCCGTCATTGCCGGCTTCGGCGGTAAAGCCGCCGAGCAATGCACCGGCACAGGCCACGCCCAGGCTCAGGGACAACTGCGCCACCACCGACAGCAAGCTGTTGCCGCTGCTGGCCTGGGCGTCGTCGAGGTCGATCAGGGTGACGGTGTTCATGGCGGTAAATTGCAGGGAGTTGATGGCCCCCAGTACCGCCAGCATGGCCAACAGCAGCGGGTAGGGCGTTTGTTCGCTGACCAGGCCCATGCTCGCCAGCATCAGGCCCAGGGCCAGGGTATTGCCGGTCAGGACGATGCGGTAGCCGAGGCGTTCGATAAGCGGGCGCGCGATGGATTTGGCGAACATTGCCGCCGCCGCCAGCGGCAGCATGCTCATGCCCGCTTCTGACGGCGAATAGCCCAGCGCCACTTGTAACAACAGCGGCACCAGGAACGGCAGTGCGCCGCTGCCCAGGCGCGCAAACAGGTTGCCGAGGATCCCCACGGCAAAGGTGCGCGTCTTGAACAGCACCGGCGAGAACAGCGGGTTATCGATGTGCCCGGCGCGCAGCCAGTACGCCGCCAGGCAGGCAAGCCCGCCGAACAACAGCAACATCACCCGCAGGTGCGGCAGGTGCAGTTCGCCCAGGCCCTCCATGGCGATGGTGATCAGCACCATCGCCGCGCCGAACAGCAGGAAGCCCAGGCCGTCAAAGCGCGTGCGCTCGCTGCCGCGCAGATCGGGGATGAATTTCCACACGGCATAGCAGCCGATCATGCCCACCGGCAGGTTGATCAGGAAGATCCAGTGCCAGGTCAGGTATTGCACCATCCAGCCGCCCATCGTCGGGCCAAGCAAGGGGCCGAGCAGGCCGGGAATGGTGATGAAGCCCATGATCCGCACCAGCTCGGAGCGCGGATAAGCCCGCAGCACCACCAGCCGCCCGACCGGCAGCATCAGCGCACCGCCCAGGCCCTGGACCACCCGTGCGCCCACCAGCATGCTCAAGCTACTGGACAGCGCACACAGCAGCGACCCGATGCTGAACAGCATGATCGCGCCAAAGAAAATCTTCTTGGTGCCGAAGCGGTCAGCGATCCAGCCCGATGCGGGAATCAGCAAGGCAACGGTGAGCATGTAGGCGATCACCACCCCTTGCATGCGCAGCGGGTTTTCCGCGAGGTCCTGCGCCATGGCTGGCAGCGCGGTGTTGAGAATCGTCCCATCCAGCGACTGCATGAAGAAAGCAATCGCTACCACCCAAGGGAGCCAGCGGGCGGTCTTGGCATCGAGAGGGGCACGATTCGGCATGGGATCCCTTTTAATTAGCAGGCTATGTGTCGGCGATTATGCGCTAACCCTTGGGATTTTTCCCACTGCTGGTTCGGTTAAAGCCGATAACGCGGCATGCGCTCCTACTAGAAAATCCACCAAGACGCGGTGCACTGCAAACGCCGCTTCCGGTGATTCAAGGTCCAGCAGGTGGCCGGTGCGTTCGGCCACGGCAAAGCTGCTGCGGCCTACATAGTGTTTGAACAGCTGGGCCTCGTCGGCCGGGGTGTATTCGTCCAGCGCGCCGTTGAGAAAGTGTACTGGTGTTTCAATCTGCTTGAGCGCCGGCAAGTAGTTGCCATCGCCCAAGCTCAGCACCTGATGAATATGAAAGCGCGCCTGGCGGTACTCGGTGGTGGCCATGGTCGACAGGTGCCGATGGTTATTGCGTTTGAGGCGCGCCGACAGGTATTTGCCCACCGTTTCGTTGAGCAGATGGCCGACCGCCGACTTGTCATCAGCCTCGATCAGCACACGCACGCGCTCGACATATTCCAGCATCGCCTGGTTGAGGTTGGGCGCCAGGGCCATCACCACCGAGCTTTCGATGGAGGGCGGGTTGTGCGCCAGGGTCAACAGCGTGGAGATGCCGCCCCATGAGGCCGAGACCAGATGATTGACTTTGAAACGCGCCACCAAGGCCCGCAGGATTTGCACTTCGTCGTCCTTGGTGACCAGGTCGAGTTCGGTGTTGTGCTCGCGCGACAAACCAGAGAATGGCAAGTCGAACAGCAGGACATTGAAGTGCTCGGCCAGGCATTTGCTGGTACGGGCAAAGGAGCGCGTGGTGGATAGCGCGCCGTTAACCATCAGTACGGTTTTTCTGTGCGGGTCGTTACCCAGTTGCTCTACGTGAACGTTGTAGTGCTTGTACAACTTCTCAATGACAAAACTTCCATGGTTCATCTCAAGACTCCAGCTTGCCTTTCCCAGGCAAGGTTATGCTCTCGTGGGCAGGGGTGGCGGGATAGACGTTTCTTTGCAGTGCAGGTTATTGCTCTGTAGGAGCGAGCTTGCTCGCGAAAAACGTCAACGATAACGCAGTGCTGATAGCCAACCGGCGGTGTCTGTAAGTTCTTCGCGAGCAAGCTCGCTCCTACGGTTTATAAGGTCAGCGTCAGGCGTTTTACCAAAGCGCCTGGCAACAGGTTGGAAGCGGTGTTGCGCTGGTCATAGGTACTGGCCGACAACAGCAGCTCCCGATCAGCAGTCAGCGCTTCCAATTGCGAACCGAGCAACTGATAGACACTGTCGTCAAAGCGCATGGTGCTGACCGGCGCCTGGATCTCGCCGTTTTCCACCCAGAAGGTCGCGAAGCGCGTCATGCCGGTCAGGCGCGCTGCCGGCAGGTCGGAATAGTTCAGGTACCAGAGGTTGCTGATATACAGCCCGGTGCCCAACTGCTTGAGAATATCGGCCTGGGCCAGGCTGCCGGCCGCCATTTGCAGGGCGCTGGGCGACTCGTCGCTGCTGGCGCCGTTGGTGCTCAAGCCGTATTCGGCGGCGCTGCGCGAGTTGACCAACTGGCCCTCGGCCTTGCCTGCGTTGATCAGAGTGACATCCTCACGCGGGTAGCCTTCAGTGGAAAACGCCTGGCTCAGGGAGCCGCTGATCTGCTCATCCACCGTCACCAGCGGGCTCAGTAACTGATCACCCGCGTACAGGCGTTGCAACGAACTGCCTTTGCTGGCGATGGCCTGGGCCGAAAAACCACCCCAGGTGATGATGCTGATGATTTCTTCCAGCGCTGCCGGCGCAAGGTAAGCGCGGTATTGGCCGGGCGCCAGGGTGTGCAGCGGGCGACCGAGAAACGCCAGTTGCTCCCGGGCCTGTTGGAAGCGCGCGGCGAATTCGGCGCTGTTCCAGGTGTGCCCGGCGTAGCTGGCTTTTACCGCTTCGCCATTGGCGTGGAACAGGCTGAAGTCGAAATTGAAGCTGTTAGCCCGGTGCCAGCCGAACGCCCCCGTTGAGCTGGCGAAACCACGGCTGATCGGGCCGGCGGCGTAGAAGCCAACCAGGTCCACGCCGTCGGCGGCCTGGCTGATATCGTCCAGCACCTGGGGCAGTTCCGGCAGGGGGCGCAGCTGTTCGTTATGGTTGTGCCAGGCGTCGGGGTTCAACAGCAGGTACGGGTCAGGCGGCAATAGCGGCAAGGTTTCGCGCAGTTGTTGCAGGCCATTCGCCAGGCGCTGGCGATCCAGCTCCGCTTCGCCCGACAGGGTGATACCCAGGTCGGCGTGGCGCCCAGCGTTGATCAATTTGAGGTTCAGGCTGGCCTGCTGTACCTGGCCGGCCTGGCGCACCTGCGCGTGGTTGAAGCGCACGAACTCGGACGCTTCATCCGCGTAGCCGAGGTGAAATTGTTCTTGATCGGTGACCGCCTGCTTGAGCCAGTCCACCAGTGCCTTGAAGTGGTTCATCAGGCATCTCCCCCAAATACATCGACATTGCTGAATACACAGGCCGGCGACGCATGGCCGACGCGGATCACCTGGTTGGGTTCGCCTTTGCCGCAGTTTGGCGTGCCCAACACCTTGAAGGTGCTGGCGTCGCCCACCGCGCTGAGCTTGCGCCAGAACTGCGCGGAAATCGCCCGGTAGTTGGGGTTCTTCACCACGCCCTTGAGTTCGCCGTTTTCGATCAACTGGCCCCACTCGCAGCCGAACTGGAACTTGTTGCGCGCATCGTCGATGGACCACGAACGGTTGGTCGACATCAGGATGCCGTTCTCGATGCCGCCCACCAGTTGCGCGAGGCTTTTATCGCCAGGCTCGATATTCAGGTTGGCCATGCGGTCGATGGGCGCACGGTTCCAGCCGCAGGCGCGGCTGTTGGCAACGCCTGGCAGGTTGGCGCGAAATTGCGACAAGGCCCCGCCCAACGGCTTGAGCAGCAGGCCCTCGCGAATCAGAAATTGCTTGCTGGCAGGCGTGCCGTCGTCGTCATGGCCGTAGCTGGCAAGCTGTTCGGGGATGTCAGGGTCGAAGGTGACATTAAGCAACGGTGAGCCATATTGCAGGTGGCCGAAGTCGCTGGCTTTCACAAAACTGGTGCCGGCGTAATTGCGCTCGTCACCGAGGATGCGATCCAGCTCCAGCGGATGGCCGATGGACTCGTGGATCTGCAGGATCATCTGGTCGGGCATCAGCAGCAGGTCACGCGGGCCGTGGGGCGTATTCGGTGCGAGCAGCAATTGCAGGGCTTCGTCGGCCACTTTGCGGGCGGCGCCCACCAGGCCAAAGCGCTGGATCACGCCGGCACTGCCTTGCTGGCCGAAGTTGGTGCCGCCCAGGGTACGGGTCTGGCTGTCGTTGCCGTCGAAGGCGGTCACACTCAGGCCCGGAAAGACAAAGCGCTGGGCCTGACGCAATTGCGCGCCGGCGCTGTTGAGGTAGATCTGTTCGACCCGCGTGGTTCCCAGGCTGACTTCCCAGCTCACCAGGCGCTCATCCTTGGGCACGGCGGCGGACTCATCGCCGAGCAATTGGTAGCAGTCGCTCAGGGATGGGAAGGGCTGGTCGAGGTCGGGCGACAGGTAGTCGGCGACGTCGCTGGACACCGGCTGCTGGTGCAGGTCGAGCAGGGCGTGGGGCTTGATCAACCGGGCTTGCTGTTCAGCACGCTCAAGGGCGGCTTGCAGGCCGGCAAGGGAAATATCGTTGGTCGCGGCGTAGGCTTCTACCCCGTTGAGACGCACGGTGAGCATCGCGCCTTCGTCATGGCCCAGGTGAGGCGGCTCGGCGACGTTCTTGCGTACCGACAGGTACTGGCCGGATTCGCGTACGTAGCGCAGGGAGAAAAATTCGGCGGTGGTGCGCAGGGCGCTGAAGTGTTTCTTGAGCGTGGCGTGGTGTTCGAACATGGGGCCTTCCTTGTGGGCGGCTCGGCGCGGGCAGGCCAACAGAGTAGGCCTGGGCGGGGAGCTGATCAAGGGAGGTTTTGTTGTGTGATCGTCCCACGCTCTGCGTGGGAATGCCACCCTGGACGCTCTGCGTCCGCTCTTGAAGGGCGTGACGCAGAGCATCACAGGATGCGTTCCCACGCGGAGCGTGGGAACGATCAATCACTGGGGTGTTTCGGTTACTGCGCCAATGGCCCTACTTCACGCATAGGCTTGCCACGCACCGGCGCATCGCCTGCTACGTAGTAGTCAGCGGTGCTGCGCGGCAGCGGCTGGCGGCCACGGATCTTGTCGGCGATTTTCTCGGCGATCATGATCGTTGGCGCGTTCAGGTTGCCGGTAGTGATGATCGGCATGATCGAGGCATCGACCACACGCAAGCCCTGCATGCCATGCACGCGGCCTTCGCCATCGACTACGGCCATCTCGTCGGTGCCCATCTTGCACGAGCAGGACGGGTGGAACGCGGTCTCGGCGTGCTCGCGGATGAACTTGTCCAACTGGTCATCGGTTTGCACGTCGATGCCCGGGCTGATTTCGCGGCCACGGTACGGGTCCAGTGCCGGCTGCTGCATGATTTCGCGGGTCAGGCGGATGCCATCGCGGAACTCCTGCCAGTCCTGCTCGGTGGCCATGTAGTTGAAGAGGATGCTCGGGTAGTCCCGTGGGTTCTTCGACTTCAGCTGGATACGGCCACGGCTTGGCGAACGCATGGAGCCCATGTGCGCCTGGAAACCGTGCTCTTTCACACCGTTGCTACCGTTGTAGTTAATCGCCACCGGCAGGAAGTGGTACTGGATGTTCGGCCACTCGAATTCTTCGCGGGTACGGATAAACCCGCCCGCTTCGAACTGGTTGCTGGCGCCGATGCCGGTGCCGTTGAACAGCCATTCGGCACCAATTGCCGGCTGGTTGTACCAGAGCAGCGAGGGATACAGCGACACTGGCTGGGTGCACGCGTATTGCAGGTACAGCTCAAGGTGGTCCTGCAGGTTTTCACCCACGCCCGGCAGGTCGTGGACCACCGGGATGTCGAGGCTTTCCAGCAATTTGGCCGGGCCGACGCCGGAGCGTTGCAGCAGTTGCGGCGAAGCGATTGCGCCGCTGCACACCAGCACTTCTTTACGCGCACGGGCTTCAACGCGCTCTTCGGCGGCGCCGATCAGGTAACGCACGCCCACGGCACGCTTGCCTTCGAACAGTACTTTGTCGGTGAGGGCATGGGTGACGATGGTCAGGGTCGAACGTTTTTTAGCCGTGTCCAGGTAACCGCGAGCGGTGCTGGCGCGACGGCCGTTCGGCGTGACGGTACGGTCCATCGGGCCGAAGCCTTCTTGCTGGTAGCCGTTCAAGTCTTCGGTACGTGGGTAACCGGCCTGTACGCCTGCTTCAACCATGGCGTGGAACAGCGGGTTGTTGCCCGCTTTCGGCGTGGTCACGCTGACCGGGCCGTCGCCACCGTGCCAATCGTTGGGGCCGATGTCGCGGGTTTCGGCTTTGCGGAAATACGGCAGGCAGTCCAGGTAGGTCCAGTCTTCCAGGCCTGGCAGCTTCGACCAATTGTCATAGTCCATGGCGTTGCCGCGGATGTAGCACATGCCGTTGATCAGGGAAGAGCCACCCAGGCCCTTGCCGCGTCCGCACTCCATCCGGCGGCCGTCCATGTGTGGCTCTGGATCGGTTTCGTAGGCCCAGTTGTAGCGGCGGCCTTGCAGCGGGAAAGCCAGGGCGGCTGGCATTTGGGTACGGAAGTCGAGGCGGTAGTCCGGGCCACCGGCTTCCAGCAGCAAAACGGTGACGCCTTCGTCTTCGGTCAGACGGGTCGCCAGGGTGTTACCGGCGGAGCCGGCACCCACAATGATGTAATCGTATTCTTGGGACATGAATGTACCCTCTTTGAAGTGTGGTCAGGTCTGGCGAGTGCTTCGCACTCGATCGCAGGCAAGCCAGCTCCCACATTTGATCGGGTTCACACAGCGCAAATGTGGGAGCCGGGCTTGTCGAGTCGTCGCACCGCCGCGATGGCCTCACGGGCAATACAAGACTCGCTGGTGTTAGAACACCGAGGCGTAATCGCCCAATTCAACCTGTACCGATTTGATGCGGGTGAAGTTGTTCAGCGAGCTGATGCCGTTCTCACGGCCCACACCCGACTGCTTGTAGCCACCGACCGGCATTTTCGCGTCGGACTCGCCCCAAGCGTTGATCCAGCAGATACCGGCTTCCAACTGGTGAATCACGCGGTGGGCGCGGTTCAGGTCCTTGGTGACCAGGCCAGCGGCCAGGCCGAAGTCGGTGTCGTTGGCGCGACGGATCACTTCTTCTTCGGTTTCATAGGTGAGGATGCTCATCACCGGGCCAAAGATTTCTTCACGCACGATCACCATGTCATCAGTGCAGTCGGTGAACACAGTCGGAGCCACGAAGGCGCCTTTGGCGAAGTCGCCGTCGGTCAGGCGATCGCCGCCGCACAGCAGGCGTGCGCCTTGCTCTTTGCCTTTGGCGATGTAACCCAGCACGCTTTCCATGTGGGCGAAGCTGACCAGCGGGCCGAAGTTGGTGTTTTCGTCTTCCGGGTTGCCGATGCGGATGCGCGCCACACGCTCAACGATCTTGGCTTCGAACGCGGCTTGCAGGTGCTTGGGCACGAACACGCGGGTGCCGTTGGTGCAGACCTGACCGGAGCTGTAGAAGTTGGCCATCATGGCGGTGTCGGCGGCGCGGTCGAGGTCGGCGTCGTCGAAAATGATCAGCGGGGACTTGCCGCCCAGCTCCATGGTCACGTCTTTGAGCGAGGAGCTCGACGCGCTGGCCATGACTTTCTTGCCAGTGTCGGTGCCGCCGGTGAAGGAGACTTTTTCGATGCGCGGATGCTCGGTCAGCCAGGTGCCGACTTCACGGCCGCTGCCGGTCAGTACGTTGAACACGCCCGCTGGAACGCCAGCCTCGGTGTAGATCTCGGCCAGTTTCAGGGTGGTCAGCGAGGTGACTTCGCTTGGCTTGAAGATCATCGCGTTACCGGCAGCCAGGGCCGGTGCGGATTTCCACAGGGCGATCTGGATCGGGTAGTTCCACGCGCCGATACCGGCAACCACGCCCAATGGCTCGCGGCGGGTGTAGACAAACGAAGTGTCGCGCAGTGGGATCTGCTCGCCTTCGATGGCAGGCACCAGGCCGGCGTAGTATTCCAGTACGTCAGCACCGGTGACGATGTCGACGTACTTGGTTTCGGAGAAAGCTTTACCGGTGTCCAGGGTTTCCAGGGCGGCCAGCTCATCGTTGCGCTCGCGCAGGATGTCCACGGCACGACGCAGGATGCGCGAACGCTCCATGGCGGTCATGGCGGCCCAGATTTTCTGGCCTTTTTCAGCGCTGACCACGGCACGTTCAACGTCATCGAAGGTGGCGCGTTGCACTTGGGCGAGAACTTCACCGTTAGCCGGGTTGATGGCTTCGAAGGTGGCATCGCTGCCAGCGTCGCTGTAGCCGCCGTCAATGTAGAGTTTTTGCAGGTCGAAACGGGCCATAAAGTCCTCGCAAGTGCATAAGTGGTTGGCGTTACCCGCCGAACAGTGGGCCATGGGGTTGTGGCAACACTGAGCGGCGGACGTTCAGGGGTTGAGCGGTTATGTGTGCTCTAACTCACCTGCTTGGCCAATTGGAAATCCATGTATTCGTAAGCGATCCGTTGCGCCTGCGCCGTGTCGAAAGCGTCTCCCGACAGGGCGCCGCGCAACCACAAACCGTCGATCAGGGCCGCCAGGCCTCGGGCTGCTTTGCGTGCGTGCGGCAGCGGCAGCACTCGGCGGAACTGGCAGCACAGGTTGGAATACAGACGTTGATCGTTGATCCGCTGCAACCTGTGCAATGACGGGTGGTGCATGCTGGTGGCCCAGAAGGCCAGCCAGGTTTTCATTGCCGGGCCGCTGACCTGGCTGGCGTCGAAGTTGCCTTCGATGATCACCTGAAGGTGCGCCCGTGGGCTGTCATCCTTCAAGGCACGCCTGCGTTCTTGCACGTTCTCGATCAGCGCATTCATCAAGTAGCGCATCGTCGCTGCGATCAGGCCGTTCTTGTCCTGAAAGTAGTGGCTGATGATGCCGTTCGAGACGCCGGCCAGACGGGCGATCAGCGCAATGCTGGCATCTCCCATCCCGACCCGATCAATGGCCGTCAACGTGGCTTCGATCAACTGCTGGCGGCGTATGGGTTGCATACCGACCTTGGGCATGTAGCACCTCTCCTTAGGCCTGCCGATGGGCGATCCACGTCCGTCGGCTTGAGGGCCAGTCTATTTTGTTTTGATTGAACGTTCAATCAACAAAGAATAAGATCTGCGACAAATGGTCGCTGCCTACAGATGTTTCCTACCTGCGAGCTGCAACCTTCGACACCTGCAAAAACCCTTGAAACAGGCCACTTCAGAGCCTGATCACCGCCTTGGCGGGCTCAAGAATTTTGGGGTGTCTTTATAACACCCGTCCGTCGACTGCCGAAAAATCGATGTCCCGGGATAACCGTTGCCTTGTGTTTCTCTCTCGCACTGCCTGGAGCATCTGCGCCATGAGTTCTGCCTCTCTTATAAAGACCCCACCGGAAAAGGTTCGGGTCAACGGTTGGGTGTTCTACACCTCCACCGCGCTGATTTTATTGTTGACCGCCATTCTGATCGTCGCCCCGCAGGAGGCCGGGCGCCTGCTCGGCGTAGCACAGGCCTGGCTGTCGAAAAGCTTTGGCTGGTACTACATGGTGGTCATCGCTGCCTACCTGGTGTTTGTGGTCGGCCTGGCGTTTTCGTCCTATGGGAAACTTAAGCTGGGTGCGAAGGACGATACCCCAGACTTCAGCTACGGCGCCTGGGCCGGCATGTTGTTCTCGTCGGGTATCGGCATCTCGCTGTTGTATTTCGGTGCGTCCGAGCCGTTGGACCACTACTTCAACCCGCCCGAAGGCGCTGCCGCCAGCAATGGCGCGGCACGCCAGGCGCTGCAACTGACCTTCTTGCACTGGGGGCTGCACGGGTGGGCGATCTATGCGCTGGTGGGCCTGGCCGTGGCGTACTTTGCCTACCGCCACAACCAGCCGCTGGCCTTGCGTTCGGCGCTGTACCCGCTGGTGGGCGAGCGTTGGGTGAAGGGCGCCGCCGGCCATGCGGTAGACGGTTTCGGCATGTTCGTGACCCTGCTGGGTCTGGTGACCAACCTGGGGATCGGCTCGATGCAGGTGTCGTCGGGGCTGGAAAACCTGTTCGGCATGGAGCACAGCAATACCAATTTGCTGATCGTGATCATCGTGATGAGCACCGTGGCGACCATCGCTGCCGTGTCGGGTGTGGAAAACGGCATTCGCCGCCTCTCCAACCTCAACATCGTGCTGTTCAGCGGTTTGTTGATCTTTGTGCTGTTGTTCGGCCCTACCTTGCACCTGCTCAATGGCCTGGTGCAGAACACCGGTGATTACCTCAACGGTATCGTGCTCAAAACCTTCGACCTGTATGTGTACGAAGGCGACGGTGCCAAGACCGAACGCTGGATGGGCCTGTGGACCCTGTTCTACTGGGCCTGGTGGATTTCCTGGGCGCCATTTGTAGGCATGTTCATCGCGCGTATTTCCCGTGGGCGTACCGTGCGTGAACTGGTGGCTGGCGTATTGCTGATCCCGTTGGGCTTTACCCTGGCGTGGCTGTCGATCTTCGGCAACTCGGCCCTGGATTTGGTGTTGAACCATGGGGCCGTGGAGTTGGGCAAGACGGCGCTGGAGCAACCGTCCATGGCCATCTACCAACTGCTTGAGCATTACCCCGCGTCGAAAGTAGTGATCGGCGTGTCGATCTTCGTGGGCTTCGTGTTGTTCCTGACACCAGCGGATTCCGGCGCGGTGATGATGGCCAACCTTTCTTGCAAAGGCGGCAACGTGGATGAAGACGCGCCGCACTGGTTGCGTATCTTCTGGTCGGCGGTGATCACCCTGGTGACCATCGGCCTGCTGTTTGCCGGTAACTTCGAAGCCATGCAAACCATGGTGGTGCTGGCGGGGCTGCCGTTCTCGGTGGTGCTGGTGTTCTTTATGTTCGGTTTGCACAAGGCCATGCGCCAAGACGTGGCCATCGAACAGGAGCAGGCGCAATTGGCTGAACGCGGGCGTCGTGGTTTCAGCGAGCGTTTGAGCGCCCTGGACCTGCAACCGAGCCAGGCCACCGTGCAGCGCTTTATGGACAAACACGTAACGCCGGCGTTGGAAGAAGCTGCGATTGCGTTGCGTGATCAGGGCCTGGAAGTGCAGACCTTGCTGGGCAAATCCAAACGCTGCATCGGCGTGCGGATCGAGATGGACGAAGGCAACCCGTTTGTCTACGAAGTGAGCCTGGATGGCTACTCGGCGGCGCCGGCTGACCTGCCTGAAGAAGAGCGCACCCGTTACTACCGTGCCGAGGTGTACCTGCACAACGGGCCTCAGGAGTATGACCTGATGGGCTTCACCCAGGAGCAGATCACCCGGGATGTGCTCGATCAGTTTGAAAGCCATCGGCAGCTCCTTGGCCGGGTCTATAGCTGATAGTTGAGCTGGCGGCGCCTTCACTGGCGCCGCTGTTGCAAGCATTGAATGCGGTCGAATGTGGGAGCTGGCTTGCCTGCGATAGCTATGTTGGATTCACCCTTGCTATCGCAGGCTAGCCAGCTCCCACATTGACCGCATTCCTTTAGCAGTCAACCCAGGTTCTTGCCCAGCAGGGCGTGGTAGAGCTCACTGTCTCCCAAAATCCCCACCACTTTGTTGTTGTCGTGCAGCACAAGCTTGTTGCCTGTCTGGTAGCGAATCTGCAACGCATCGCGCATGCCGATGTTCGAGTCCACCAGGGTCGGTACGCGGCCCAAGCCTTCCACGGCTTGCCCTGGCGCCCAGTTCTGCAGGTTCATCGTCACACCATTCTGGCGTGCGCCCCGGATGGTGTTGCCTTCCGCCAGGTCCAGCCAGGAGTCGCCACCCGGATCAAGGCACACCGAACCATTCACACGCGTGCAGTTATCCAGGGTGCGCATCAGGCTGCGCCCGCACAGCACGTTCAACGGGTTGGTATGGGCGACGAAGGTGCGCACATAGTCGTCCGCCGGGTTCAGCACGATCTCTTCCGGCACGCTGTACTGGATGATCTTGCCGTCTTTCATGATCGCGATACGGCTGCCGAGCTTGAGTGCTTCATCCAGGTCGTGGCTGACGAACACGATGGTCTTGCTCAATTTGCGTTGCAGTTCCAGTAGCTCATCTTGCAAGCCTTGGCGGATCAGCGGGTCGAGGGCCGAGAAGGGTTCGTCCATCAGCAGGATATCGGCGTCCATCGCCAGGGCGCGGGCCAGGCCGACGCGCTGCTGCATGCCACCGGACAACTCGTCGGGCTTCTTGTTGCGCCATTGGCTCAGGCCCACCAGTTCGAGTTTCTCGTCCACCAGTGTGCGTCGTTCTTTCTCTGGGCGGCCCTGCATTTCCAGGCCGAAGCTGATGTTCTCGCGCACCGTCAGCCAAGGCATCAGGGCGAACTTCTGGAACACCATGGCGATGCGTTTGGTGCGCATCATTTTCAGTTCGGCGGGGGTGCAGGAGGCGATGTCGATCTGACGCCCTTCATGCTCCACAAACAGCTGGCCACGGCTGACGGTATTGAGGCCGTTGATGCAGCGCAGCAAGCTGGACTTGCCTGAGCCCGAGAGGCCCATCAGCACACAGATCTCGCCTTTCTCGATGTCCAGGCTGGCCTTTTCAACGCCGACAATCTGCCCGGTCTTCTTCAGAATTTCGTTACGGCTCATGCCTTGGTCGAGCAGCTTGAGCGCTTCGCGTGGGTCTTTGGAAAAGATCACGTCGACTTTGTCGAATCGGATAATGCTCATGCATCACCCCCTACTTTAGCGTCGGGTTGTTTGCAGATACGGTCGAGCATGATGGCGAGCAACACAATGGCCAGGCCCGCTTCAAAGCCCAAGGCAATATCGGCGGTGTTGAGTGCGTTGACCACCGGCTTACCGAGGCCGTCGGCGCCTACCAGGGCCGCGATTACCACCATCGACAACGACAGCATGATGCATTGGGTAATGCCGGCAGCGATGCTCGGCATGGCGTGGGGCAGTTCAATGCGTGAGAGCAACTGGCGGCGCGAGCAGCCAAAGGCCTTGCCGGCGTCCATCAGCTCTTGCGGAACATCGCGGATACCCAGGTAGGTCAGGCGGATCGGCGCGGCAATCGCGAACACCACCGTGGAAATCAGCCCAGGCACCACACCCAGCCCGAAGAGGGTCAGGGTAGGGATGAGGTAGACGAAGGTCGGCACGGTCTGCATCAGATCGAGTACCGGCCGCATCATGGTGTAGAACATCGGTTTATGCGCGGCAACAATGCCCAGCGGCACACCGATGACCACGCAGACCAGGGTGGCGAACAGCACCTGCGCGAGGGTTTCCATGGTTTCCTGCCAGTACCCCAGGTTGAGGATCAGCAGGAAGGAGGCGATGACAAAAACAGTCAGTCCCCATTTACGTTGAATAAAGTGAGCCAGCAGCGCAATCAGACCGATCAATGCCAGTGGATTGAACCAGGTCAGCGCAAACGTCACGCCGTGGATCATCGTTTCCAGTGTCGATGCGATTGCGTCGAAGTAGTTGGCACCGTGTTGGGTCAACCAGTCGACGAAGGCAGCGATGTACTGGCCTAGTGGGATTTTCTGTTCAGTCAGCATGGTAGTGAATGTCCACATGCGAAGGGGAAAACATCCCAGGCCAGCGCACCGGCCTGGGGTCAGCGGGTGCTATTTGGCGAGGTAAGCTTTAACGGCATCGAGCCCTGGTTTGCCATCAACGGTGGTGACACCGGCGAGCCAGGTGTCGAGCACTTGCGGGTTCTTTTGCAGCCAGGCCTTGGCGGCAGCGTCGGCCTTCATCTTGTCGTCCAGGACGTTACCCATCAGGGTGCTTTCCATGTCGAGGGTGAACACCAGGTTCTTCAGCAACTGGCCGACGTTGCTGCATTCCTGGGTGTAGCCTTTGCGGGTGTTGGTATAGATGGTGGCCTGGCCGTAGTTGGGGCCGAACGAGTCGTCACCACCGGTCAGGTACTTCATCTTGAAGCGGGTGTTCATCGGGTGCGGTTCCCAGCCGAGGAACACGATGGCCTGGTTGCGCTTGGAAGCGCGTTCAACCTGAGAGAGCATGCCGGCTTCGCTGGATTCGACCACCTTGAAGCCGGCGGTTTTCAGGCCGAAGGCATCTTTGTCGATCAGTGTCTGGATGGTGCGGTTGCCATCGTTGCCCGGCTCGATGCCGTAGATCTTGCCGCCCAGCTCATCCTTGAATTTGGCGATGTCGGCGAAGTCTTTCAGGCCCTTGTCGTACAGCGCCTGTGGGACTGCCAGGGTGTACTTGGCGTTCTCCAGGTTGGCGCGCACGGTTTCCACGGTGCCGGCATCACGGTACTGCTTGATGTCGTTTTCCATGGTCGGCATCCAGTTGCCGAGGAAGATATCCATGTTCTTGCCGTCGGCCAGGGACTTGTAAGTCACCGGTACCGAAATCATCGTGGTGCGCGGCTTGTAGCCCAGGCCCTTGAGAATCTCGCTGGTGGTCGCGGTGGTGACGGTGATGTCGGTCCAGCCGACATCGGAGAAGTTGACGGTCTTGCACTGTTCCGGTTCTGCGGCGTATGCCACGACTGGCAGACTCAGCATGGCGGCCAACAACAACGAGGGTGAACCTTTCATGTGGGTAGACTCCTGTGTCTTTTCTGGCGGCATTCGCCGCGCTTTATAAGTGTTGCGGTTGGAGCGTGCGACAACAGCTCTGGCGCGGTGCCTTGCAAACGAGTCGAGACTGATCATGTACCAGTGAAAATCTGACGCCTACAGGGGGCGTCGTATCCAGTACAGGGAGGGTCGCATCCAGTACCGATGACGTCGCTTACAGGTTTTTCCGAAGGTAAAACTGCTGTTTTTACCCTTCTGCACCGCAAAAAACGGCCAAAACTGGCGTTCGCACGCGAGCGCCGCTGGTGAGCATGAGTGCGTCGGTGTGAGACGCCGTGATGACGAATAAAAGCTTGATGATGCCGCCATCTGGGCGATCTGAGCGTAGCACCTCGTTCAAGCCCGGCCCGTGCTTATCGAGGAGTTTCACGTTAATGGCTATCAGCGTTTTCGACCTGTTCAAGATCGGCATCGGGCCTTCGAGTTCGCACACCGTGGGGCCCATGCGCGCCGCCGCGTTGTTCGTTCAAGGATTGCGTGAACGTGGGTGGCTGGAACAGGTGCAGCGTGTCGAAGTGCAACTGTACGGCTCGCTGTCGGCCACCGGCATCGGTCACGGCAGCGACACCGCCACCATCATGGGCCTGATGGGCGAATGGCCGGACGCAATCGACCCCACGCAAATCGGCGCCCGTATTCACACCTTGCGCGAAACCGACACGCTGCTGCTGGACGGGCGGTTGCCGGTGCCGTTTGTGTGGGCGCGGGACATGCGTCTGCTCGACGAGAACCTGCCGTTTCATCCCAATGCCATGACCCTGGTGGTATTTGCCGAAAACGGCGAGTTGCACCGCGACACCTATTACTCGGTGGGCGGCGGTTTCGTGGTGGATGAAGCCCAGGCCCAAAGCGGTGTGGCGGATATGGACCGCACCGAGCTGCCCTATGACTTTTCCAGTGCCGTGGAGCTCTTGCAACTGTGCAAGACCCACAACCTGCGCGTTGCCGAACTGATGCTGGCGAATGAAAAAACCTGGCGCAGCGAAGAAGAAATCCGCAGCGGCCTGATGAAGCTCTGGCGCGCCATGCAAGAATGCGTGGAGCAGGGCCTCAAGCACGAGGGTATTCTGCCTGGCGGCTTGAACGTGCGCCGTCGCGCCGCCAAGTTGCACCGCAGCTTGCAGGAGCTGAACAAGCCGAATGTGATCGGCTCGACCTTGAGCGCCATGGAATGGGTCAACCTGTTCGCCCTGGCGGTCAACGAAGAAAACGCCGCCGGTGGGCGCATGGTCACGGCGCCTACCAATGGCGCGGCGGGGATCATCCCGGCGGTGTTGCACTACTTTATGAAGTTCAGTGAAGAAGTCACCGAAGCCAACGTGGTCGACTACCTGCTCGGCGCGGCGGCAGTGGGCATCCTGTGTAAAAAGAACGCCTCGATCTCCGGTGCCGAAGTCGGTTGCCAGGGCGAGGTCGGTTCTGCGTGCGCGATGGCCGCGGCCGGGTTGGCGGAGATCCTCGGCGCCACGCCGGAGCAACTGTGCAACGCCGCTGAAATCGGTTTGGAACATAACCTTGGCCTGACCTGCGACCCAGTGGGCGGCTTGGTGCAAGTGCCGTGTATCGAGCGCAATGCGATCGCGGCGGTGAAGGCGATCAACGCGGCGCAAATGGCGTTGCGTGGCGATGGCCAGCACTTCATCTCGTTGGACCGGGTGATCCGCACCATGCGTGATACGGGGGCCGATATGCATGACAAGTACAAAGAGACATCGCGGGGTGGGTTGGCGGTGAGTGCGGTTGAATGTTGAGTCAGTGACATGATCGTTCCCACGCTCCGCGTGGGAATGCCGCCCCGGACGCTCCGCGTCCCAGGGGTGACGCAGAGCGTCACAGGATGCATGCCCACGCAGAGCGTGGGAACGAGCTGAACAGAGGAGCACCATTGCTCACAAAGTGAACACCCTCAGCCAAAATCGCCACCTTTTAGCGCGTCGCAAATAGATAAGTAGCTTCCGAACGATTCCTACACGATCACACGCCTGATGTGCTTTGGGTGACAGACTTCTCCTACGCCCGCAAAGCGCCTTCCCACAAGTGCTACCGATCTGCTCACACCCCTTGAACCCCGCCCGTTAGGCGTCATATCCCGCACTTCACGCGCGGGCTTGTATAGACGCGTCAACAGGTCGTTTTCAGGAGTTCTTGAATAGCCATTCAATTTTAGGCATGGCATTTGCTCTATCAATTACAAAGCCTCTCCTTTCCAGGACGAGCGCAATAACAAGAGCCTCGCCTGAGGCCACCACCTGCTTTGTGTGATGTGAGGAGATACTGCGATGACGTCGACCAACTCCGGGGCCCAACCCCAGAACCGTGCGCCTCAATCCATCGGCTTTTTGCTGCTGGACAATTTCACGCTGATTTCCCTGGCGTCAGCCGTGGAGCCACTGCGCATGGCCAACCAGCTGTCCGGCCGCGAGCTGTATCGCTGGACAACCCTGAGTGTCGACGGCAACCAGGTGTGGGCCAGCGATGGCCTGCAAATCACCCCCGACGCCTCCATGCACAAAGCCCCCGTCCTGGACACGGTCATCGTGTGCGGCGGCGTGGGCATCCAGCGCACCGTCACCCGTGAACATGTGTCGTGGCTGCAAAGCCAGGCGCGCCAGTCTCGCCGCCTTGGCGCGGTGTGCACCGGCAGCTGGGCCCTGGCCTGCGCCGGCTTGCTCGACGGCTTTGATTGCAGCGTGCACTGGGAATGCCTGGCGTCGATGCAGGAAGCCTTCCCGCGGGTGGCCATGAGCACGCGCCTGTTCACCCTCGACCGCAACCGCTTCACCAGCTCCGGCGGCACCGCGCCCCTGGACATGATGTTGCACCTGATCAGCCGTGACCACGGCCGTGAATTGTCGGCCGCCATCTCCGAGATGTTCGTGTACGAACGCATCCGCAACGAACAGGATCACCAGCGTGTGCCGCTCAAGCACATGCTCGGCACCAACCAGCCGAAACTGCAGGAAATCGTCGCGCTGATGGAAGCCAACCTCGAAGAGCCGATCGACCTGGACGAACTGGCGGTGTATGTCGCCGTGTCGCGCCGGCAGTTGGAGCGGCTGTTCCAGAAATACCTGCACTGCTCGCCGTCGCGCTACTACCTCAAGCTGCGCCTGATTCGTGCACGGCAACTGCTCAAGCAGACGCCGATGTCGATCATCGAAGTTGCCTCGGTGTGCGGGTTTGTGTCTACGCCGCACTTTTCCAAGTGCTATCGCGAGTACTTTGGCATTCCGCCACGGGATGAGCGCGTAGGTTCCAACACCACCCAGCAAGTGGCGATGATGCCGATTCCGCCGGCACTGGTGTTGTCCCCATTGTCGGGGCCGATGTCGGCGTTGAGCCAGGCGCGCAATGAGTCGACCTTTGCCAGTGTAAGGCTCTAAAACCGAGCCGTCTGCATCGCAGGCAAGCCAGCTCCCACCTTGGAATGCGTTCCCCTGTGGGAGCTGGCTTGCCTGCGATAGCGGTATTTCAGGCGCCAGAGCTTTGTTTGAACTGCATCAGCGCCGGCAACAATTGCTGGTCGATCGCCTGCCTCACCGCCGGCAAAATCGTCGCGCTGCCGCTGTACATCTTTTCAACCATGCCCTTGAGCGCCTTGGCCCGCGCTTCACTCAACCCGCGCACCGCACATTCGCAAGCCTGCTCGGCGGTAGCGCCGCTGGACACTTCAAAACCCAGCGAGCGCAGTTGGCCCAGCAGGTCATCCTGGTCAATCAAATCCGCGTGCATCATGACGGTCATCCTGGTGTAGGGAGCTGGAATTGACTTGGATTCTGGTAGGCCCCAGGACTGGCGGCAAGGGCAGAATCCACCGATGGCTCGTATGGCTATGAACAGGTCGTTTTCGGGGTACTTGACCTGACCCGTAACGGGCACACTGAACCCAGGCACGCAGCTTGAAGGTTTGGTCACCCTCGACATGCACGGCTCACACAAAGCACTCTGCCCCGATCCCGTCACGGCTGGATCGGGGCTTTTTTTTGCGCGGGCAGCCCGATCACCCGGCCGAGCAGGGCTGGCCGGGGTAGATCGGCGTGTTCCTGGCTCAGGGCAATGAGTTTTTCCAGGGTCGCGCCGGCAAACGGCGCCGACTGCGGCCCGGCCAGATCGACATGCAGCAGCATCTGTTCGTTACCGGCCAACTCGCGCCCTTCGCCCACAAGGTGCAGGCTGTGATAGAGGTGCAGGCGCTTGGCGTCATGGGCGATCAGTTGGGTATGCACCTCAACCTCGGCCCCGAGCTTCACCTCATGCAGGTAGTTCAGGTGCAGCTCCAGGGTGAACAGCGAGTGGCCACTGGCTTCGCGGTTTTCGCTGTCCAGCCCCAGGGTGTCCATCAGCGCATCGGTGGCGTAGCTGAAGATCAGCAGATAGAACGCGTCACGCAGATGGCCGTTGTAGTCGACCCAGTCGGGCAGGATGTTCGTGGTGTAGGTGGTCAGTGCGGGCATGGCATGAATCCAATTCAGTATGCGGTCAAATGTGGGAGCTGGCTTGCCTGCGATAGCAATGGTGAGGCCAACACCGCCATCGCAGGCAAGCCAGCTTCCACGGGGTTATTCGGCGAAGTTCATGCCGTGCTTGGCCTTGGTTGTTTTTACGGCTTCCAGCACCGCCAGCAGACAGTCATCACGATAGCGCTCCAGCGCCGAGATGCTGTGGTTACCTAACTGCTCCGCGGTGCCATCGACCACATCATCAATCAGTTTTTCAGTCAATTCAGGCGCCGGCAGGTAAGTCCACGGCAACTGCAACGCCGGGCCGAACTGCGCCATGAAGTGGCGCATGCCCGCATCGCCGCCCGCCAGGGTGTAAGTGAGGAAAGTACCCATGAACGACCAGCGCAGCCCGGCACCAAAGCGAATGGCATCGTCGATTTCGCCGGTGGTCGCCACGCCGTCATTGACCAGGTGCAGCGCCTCTCTCCACAGCGCTTCCAGCAGGCGGTCGGCAATAAACCCCGGCACTTCCTTGCGCACATGCAGCGGGCGCATGCCGAGGGATTCATACACCGAGATCGCCGCCTGGATTGCCTCTGGCGCGGTGTTTTTGCCGCCCACCACTTCTACCAGTGGCAACAGGTAGACCGGGTTGAAGGGGTGGCCGACCACGCAGCGTTCCGGGTGGGTGGAGCTTTCATAGAATTCGCTGGGCAACAGCCCGGAGGTGCTCGAACCAATCAAGGCATTGGGCTTGGCCGCGGCGCTGATCTGGCTGTGCAGTTGCAGCTTGAGCTCCAGGCGTTCCGGGGCGCTTTCCTGGATGAAATCGGCGTCTTTGACGCAGTCTTCGATCGTAGTGACAAAGCGCAAGCGGTCCTGGGAGGCACCGGGTGCCAGGCCCTGTTGCTCAAGGGCGGCCCAGGCGTTGGCGACGCGTTTGCGCAGGGCCGCCTCGGCACCGGGCGCCGGGTCCCAGGCCACCACATCCAGGCCATGGGCAAGGGCACGGGACACCCAACCGCTGCCGATGACACCGCTGCCCAACGCGGCGAAGGTTTTGATTTCGGTGATAAAGCGCATGGCGACATTCCTGAAAAGTTCGGTAATCCCTTGTGGGAGCGGGCTTGCTCGCGAATGCGGTGTGCCAGTGGGTGCATTCGGTACTGACCCACCGCATTCGCGAGCAAGCCCGCTCCCACAGGGGTGTGTGGTGTTTGTGTTAGCCGCGTTGGGTCAGGCCCATCTTGATGCGGCCTTCGGCTGGGGTCAGGACCCGTGCGCCTAACCGGCTGAGGATTTCACTGGCGCGCTCCACCAACTGGCCATTGGTGGCGAGCACGCCCTTGTCCAGCCACAGGTTGTCTTCCAGGCCCACCCGTACGTTGCCCCCCAACAGCACCGCTTGCGCGGCCATTGGCATTTGCATGCGACCAATCCCGAAGCCAGCCCACACCGCGTCGGCGGGCAGGTTGTCGACCATGGCTTTCATGGTGGTGGTATCGGCCGGCGCGCCCCAGGGAATGCCCAGGCACAGTTGGAACAGCGGGTTATCCAGCAGCCCTTCCTTGATCATCTGCTTGGCGAACCACAGGTGGCCGGTGTCGAAAATTTCCAGCTCGGCCTTTACGCCCAGTTCCTGGATACGTTTGGCGCCGGCACGCAGCTGCGCCGGGGTGGACACGTAAATGGTGTCGCCATCGCCGAAGTTCAGCGTGCCGCAGTCCAGGGTGCAGATTTCCGGCAGCAGTTCTTCAACGTGGGCCAGGCGGGTCAGCGGGCCCACCAGGTCGGTATTGGGCCCGAACTCCATGGGATTCTCGCCGCCACCGATCTCCAGGTCCCCCCCCATGCCGGCGGTGAGGTTGACGATGATGTCGATGTCGGCCTCGCGGATGCGCTCCATCACTTCACGGTACAGGGCCACATCGCGGCTGAACTTGCCGGTCTGCGGGTCGCGTACATGACAATGCACCACGGTGGCACCGGCCTTGGCGGCTTCCACCGCAGCGGCGGCGATTTGTTTGGGGGTGACCGGCACGTGTGGGCTTCTGGCGGTCGTGTCGCCAGCACCGGTGAGTGCGCAGGTGATGATGACGTCGTGGTTCATGAGGCGGTTCCTTACAGGCGTGTGATTTCAAGGCGCAGGGCGCCGTTCGCAACCGTCATGGGCTGCGAAGCGGTGATCTGGATGGGTTATTTGGTGGTCAATGGCAGGTTGGCGGCAGCCGGCTTGCCGTCGAAGGTGGTCACACCCTCCAGCCAGCGCGCCTGGTCTTGTGGGTGGTCTTTGAGCCACTGTTTGGCGGACTCGATGGCGTCCTTGTGATCCAGCAGCGGCTGCATCATCCGGCTCTCGTCGGCGGCAGTGAACGTCAGGTTTGTCAGCAACTTATGCACATTGGGGCACTGGTCGGCGTAGGCCGGCGCGGTCACGGTCCATACGGTGGCCATGCCTTCGTTCGGGCCCAGGGCGTCTTCGCTGCCGGTGAGGTAAGTCATCGCCACATTGACGTTCATCGGGTGCGGCGCCCAACCAAAGAACACCACGGCTTCCTTGCGGCGCACAGCACGGTCCACGGCCGCCAACATGCCGGCTTCGCTGGACTCCACCAACTGGAACTTGCCCAGGCCGAACTGGTTCTTGGCGATCATCGCCTTGATCTGCGTATTGGCGCCCGAGCCCGGCTCGATGCCATAAATCTTGCCGCCCAGCTCTTTCTCGAACCTGGCGATATCGGCAAAGGTTTTCAGGCCCTTGTCCGCCAGATAAGTCGGCACTGCGAGGGTGGCGCGGGCGTCTTCCAGGCTGGCTTTGTCGAGGACTTTGACTTGCTTGGCGTCGACGAACGGCGTGATGGTCTGGGTCATCAGCGGGTTCCAATAACCGAGAAACAGGTCCAGGCGCTGGTCGCGAATGCCGGCAAAGATGATTTGCTGAGAGGCGCTGGTTTGTTTGGTCTTGTAGCCGAGGCCATCGAGCAGCACCTGGGCCATGGCGCTGGTGGCGATGACGTCGGTCCAGTTGACCACGCCCATGCGCACGTTCTGGCAAGCAGGGGCATCCGCTGCCATGACAGGGGTGCTCAAAATAGCGCTGGCGCTGAGTGCAAGTACGCAGCGGCTGATCAGTCGGTTCATGGGTGGAGCCCTCGGCAGGTCGTTATTGTGGGTGCCGGCGTCTTGGTGCGCCGTGGGATCACGTTACGCAGCTTGGCGCCCCGCAAAGCGCACGGCGGCGACCCGCTCTTGCACTGCAGCGACCTGTGCTCTTGAATGGCCGGTTGAACTGGCGTATCACAGTGACCACGCTGCCCGTCCGACGAGAGCGCCACCATGTCCCAGGATGTCTATTTCTTGCTGATGCCGGGTTTCTCGGCCCTCGGTTTTATCTCCGCACTGGAACCGTTGCGGGTGGCCAACCGCTTTCGCGGCGAGCTGTACCGCTGGCACATCTTGAGTGCCGATGGCGGCGCGGTGCTGGCGAGCAACGGTATGTCGGTAAACGCTGATGCCGCACTGGAACCGCTGAAAAAAGGCGCGACTTTACTGGTGGTGGCTGGCTTCGAACCCTTGCAGTTCGCCACGCCCGTCCTGGAGCATTGGCTGCGCCGCCTCGACCATGAGGGTGTGACCCTCGGCGCCATTGACACCGGTGCCTGCGTGCTGGCTGAGGCTGGCCTGCTTGACGGCCACCGCCTGACCTTGCACTGGGAAGCCATCGACGCCTTCAAGGAAGCCTATCCGCACCTGAGCGTGACCCAGGAACTGTTCGAAATCGACCGGCGCCGCATCACCTGCGCCGGCGGCACGGCCTCCATCGACCTGATGCTCGACCTCATCGCCCAGGCCCACGGCCCGGAGCTGGCTATCCAGGTTTCCGAGCAATTCGTACTAAGCCGCATCCGCCCGCGCAAAGACCACCAGCGCATGCAGATCGCCACGCGCTACGGCATCAACAACAAGAAACTGGTGCACGTGATCGGCGAAATGGAACAGCACACCGAACCGCCCCTGAGCACCTTGGCCCTGGCCGAAACGATCAAGGTCACACGACGCCAACTGGAGCGGCTGTTTCGCCTGCACCTGAACGACACCCCCAGTAACTTCTACCTGGGCCTGCGCCTGGAAAAAGCCCGAAAACTGCTGCGCCAGAGCGACATGAGCGTGCTGGAAGTGAGTATTGCGTGCGGGTTTGAGTCACCGTCGTATTTCACCAGGAGCTATCGCGCAAGGTTTGCCAAATGCCCGCGGGAGGATCGGCGACGGGAGGCGATTTGAGCGTTGGTGCAGATTCAAGGTGGGAGCTGGCTTGCCTGCGATGGCGGCGGGTCAGCACCGCATAGGCCAACTGATACATCGCAATCGCAGGCAAGCCAGCTCCCACATTGGTAAGTAGTGTGGTGTCAGGAAATGCATGTGGTGGCGTGGGAATATTCTTGTTTTGCAACGCTGCACGCGATTACCGGAAAAGGACTGCTAACGTCCAAATGGTTTCTTACGTAACCATAAGAGGTTGGCATGCTGAAAAAACTAGTCACTGTGATTGCACTCACGTCCTCCCCAGTGTGGGCAGCCCAGGCGCCAGTGCCTTTCACGGGCGCCGATTACAGCGGCCGTTATGAATGTAATGGCCAGGACAAACATATCGGCCACTTCAAAGGCGTTGTCGAGATGAAACTCGACGCCAAGCAAAGCACTGGCAAGTACGCCGCCTACACCTTCACCCTGACCCTGGAAGACAAGTCCCGCTATGAAGGTATGGCCGCCGGCACCTCGGATACGCTGGGCATCTACTTCGCTCACACCGACCCGGCCTTGAAGGACTTTGGCGTGGGCGTGGCGCAAGTGACACCGACCCCGGAAGGCAAAGTCTCCTTCGTTAAATACTATTACGGCCCTGAATACGAAGGCGGCGGGCACGGCTTGGAGCACTGCGTCAAAAGCTGAGGTGCAGTTATTTCTTCATCAGGCTTGAGCAGGCTGTTTTATAGGCTTCGTGCTGATACTTGTTAAGCGTCGCCGGCAGATCAAAGGTGTGCTTTTTGTTCTGCGCATTGATGGTCTGCGGCGACAGCAGGGTTGCTTCAACACCCAGCAGCTATCGAATCATCTCTCCAATTTCGAACGTTGTCGCTCACCCGTGGCCCATGCCTTTGCGGGGAGAACGCCAAAGCGCCTGGCCAAGTATTTCGGTTACAGCGTAAGGTCGTCGCGCCCTTCAATTCTGAATCGACCGGATTTTACTTCCAGGAACGTTCCATCGGAATGAGTGGACTTGAAGTTAAAAAAGCCTTCGAAAACCTCCAGCGAATCATAGGATGTCATGTTGAAAAATCCTGAATCGGCATCGTATGTATAGAATACCGATTCGTTGTTTTCTGGCAGTAGCTGCCAATACACGGCAGTTACGTCTTTGTCCTCAAACTTATGATCGCATTCAGTGAGCGTACTGGGAAAAGTGATTTCGACGCCGTGGATCATATTGGGCAACCGTTGCAGAGCAGACAGCGTCATACGCATCTTTCGGTCAGTTGTGTAGTAATCCCGCGCGAAATTAAGCCCGTCGGCGGTAAATGTCAGGCCCGAACCAGTGCCAATCTTTGCGCTCAACTCACCCTTGGAGGGGGGTTGTATGGTTTTGAGGAATGACGTGTCGTGTCAACATGTTCAGCTCCTTGAGGTAGGCCGTTGATGATCGGCTAGTCCGTATCCCAAGCTGAACATAGACTCAGCACGGCACTCCGTAAACTGTGAAAGGTGACAGTTGACCGATACTGAATAAGCGTGTGTGAAATGTGTTTACTCTCGCCCAATCAATTCCAAAAGGCCCACCCCTGAATACGAAGGCGGCGGGCACGGCCTGGAGCACTGCGTCAAAAGCTGACGTGCAGTTATTTCTTCATCAGGCCTGAGCAGGCTGTTTTATAGGCCTCATGCTGATACTTGTTGAGCGTCGTCGGCAGATCAAAGGTGTGCTTTTTGTGTTGCGCATTGATGGTCTGCGGCGACAGCAGCGTCACCTCAACCCCCTCCAGCAATTGAAACACCCCTTCAATCTTGAACGTCGTCGGGCCACCGGCAAACTCACCTTTCTTGCTGCGTTTCTTGATGGCAATACGCGTGATGCCATTGGCCTGCACAAACGCTTTCACCTGTGCGGCAAAGGCTTTGACGTTGGCCGCTTCGTCGTCATCGTCGAGGGCGATTTTCTTGGTCGCCAGGGCGACGTGGGTCAGCGCCTGGTTGTCCAGGGAGGCGACAGCGATGATGGCTTCGCTGCCTTTGATTTCGATGCCGCAAATAATCATGGCGTTGCCTTGAGCAGGAAAAGAGGGCACGGATGGTAACAGGCTCGGTTCGTTCAAGAGGAGCTGACCATCCGTCGGAGACAGTGCTGATACTGTCAGATCTGACAGTAGATCCTGATGGGTTCCCCAACTAGATTCGCAGCAGGGGCTGGCACGCGGTCCCATTTTTTTTGCGACGAGGGAGGCGGGCAATGAATATTCGCAAGGAAATTCGAAAACTGAGCGGGCCTGAACGGCTAGCGTTTACCAATACGCTGTTGGCCCTTAAGGGTAATGGCGGATACGACAAGTATGTGCATTGGCATCACGCAGTGATGGTACCTACCGTTCACCCTGATGAACCCCAAGATCCCGACTATCGTAATGGCGCCCACTTGGGGCCGGCTTTTTTACCCTGGCATCGTGAAATGTTGTTGCAGTTGGAAGCCGACCTTCAGGCCATCACGCCCGGTATCACCCTGCCTTACTGGGATTGGACATTGGACGCGGCAGACCCGACGAATTCGCCGGTGTGGGAGCAAAGCCTGCTGGGGGGTGACGGTGACGCTGCCGATGAATTCAGGGTGCAGGATGGACCCTTCGCGTACCGATACGGCAATTGGCCGGTGCCTGCCTATCCGGAAGATGGGCTGCCGGGGGCGGGGTTGAAGCGCCAGTTCTCACGTTTGGTCAACTCGCTGCCGACGGCTGCGGACTTGCAGATGGCAATGAATGAAGGGCTGTATGACGAGCCGAACTACACGTCGAGTCCGTTCAATAGAGGCTTTAGAAACCGACTCGAAGGCTGGATCACTCAGAAGGGCGACCCGCAAGTCACCACCCCTGGTTCTCAATTGCACAACCGCGTCCATTTATGGATTGGCGGCAACATGCTGGCGATGACCTCGCCCGAAGATCCAGTATTTTTTCTGCATCATTGTTTCATCGACAAAATCTGGGCCGACTGGCAGGCGCAAATGATGCTGGATAAGCCCGCACTGGCGCCTCATTACTGCCCGATGCAGGATGGCCCCACCGGGCATAATTACGATGATGTGATCAAACCCTGGACTCGTCGTATCCGTGAGGTGATGGATATCACCGCGCTGGGGTATGCCTACGAGCCAGCCTCACCCTTGACCAAAAGGCCGTTCAAGTCACCTTTCATGGCTTGAGCCTGGCGCAGCCCTTTGCGCGGCCTGGTCGCGTGAAGGGTGCTTACTCCTGCCCAATCGACTCCAAAAACTCCGACCGCTCATCACTCATCCGCGCCAGGCAGTCGTTGTGCGCAATCGCGTAGGCCTTGGTGCCGGTCACTGCCGGGAAGGTGTCCACTGCACAATCGGCATCCCGCAGTTTCTCCCATTTTTGCTGGGCATCCTTCAGACGGGCGGTAATGTCCGCCAGTTTGGTCTTATCGCTGCCGTAGGTCGAACCCATGCGCTCCAGCAACCCCTCATAGTTATCTTTGAGCAATTGCTCGGCAGTGGTTTTGTTGTAGGTGGCGCATTCCAGGGTTTGCTGGTCGTTCTCGATGCCGTCGCACGGCGTGCTGTCGGTGTCTTCGGCCGCGTGGGCGGTGGTTGCGATGAGTGCCAAAGCCAGGAAAATCGATTTCATTGCGCCGTCTCATATCAGGTGATGAGGAATTCTGGCTCAAGCGTAAGACAAAGAACAGCCAACCGTGGGGCCTGTCTTCGCAGCCTTTGTCGTGGATTGACGCTTTCGGCAATTCCCCTGTCGTTTTTGCACCCGGCTCCGTCGGTGCCTGGGCATATGCTGGCCCCAAAGCGCCGGCAGACGATTCGGCGCATGAATCGCCAATAAGGGGACGCCTGATGAGCCCAGCCGAGTTGCACGCCGACAGCATCGTTATCGACGGTCTGATTATTGCCAAGTGGAACCGCGACCTGTTCGAAGACATGCGCAAAGGTGGCCTCACCGCCGCCAATTGCACGGTGTCGGTGTGGGAAGGCTTCCAGGCCACGATCAATAACATCGTTGCCAGCCAGACCCTGATCCGCGAAAACAGCGACCTGGTGATCCCGGTGAAAACCACCGCCGACATCCGCCGCGCCAAGGAGCTGGGCAAGACTGGCATCATCTTCGGCTTCCAGAATGCCCATGCCTTTGAGGACCAGCTCGGCTATGTCGAGATCTTCAAGCAGCTCGGCGTGGGCGTGGTGCAGATGTGCTACAACACCCAGAACCTGGTGGGCACCGGTTGCTACGAGCGCGATGGCGGCCTGTCGGGTTTCGGGCGTGAGATCGTCGGCGAGATGAACCGCGTCGGCATCATGTGCGACCTGTCCCACGTGGGCTCCAAGACCAGCGAAGAGGTCATCCTCGAATCGAAAAAGCCGGTGTGCTACTCCCACTGTCTGCCGTCCGGGCTTAAAGAGCACCCGCGCAACAAGTCCGATGAAGAGCTGAAGTTCATCGCCGACCATGGCGGATTTGTCGGTGTGACCATGTTCGCGCCGTTTTTGGCCAAGGGCATCGACTCGACTATCGACGACTATGCCGAAGCCATCGAATACACAATGAATATCGTCGGCGAAGACGCCATCGGCATCGGCACCGACTTCACCCAGGGCCATGGCCAGGATTTCTTCGAAATGCTCACCCATGACAAGGGCTACGCCCGCCGCCTGACCAGCTTCGGCAAGATCATCAACCCGCTGGGCATCCGCACCGTGGGTGAGTTCCCCAACCTCACCGAGACCCTGCTCAAGCGCGGCCACAGCGAGCGCGTGGTGCGCAAGATCATGGGCGAGAACTGGGTCAACGTGCTCAAGGACGTCTGGGGCGAATAAGCCACTGCTCGCTTAATCCTTCACCCGCCGCCATCCGTGCGGCGGGCATCAAAACGAATTTTCTGGAGTTAAGTTTCCATGGCCAAGATCGCCCCGCAATTGCCAATTGAAGTCGACAGCGAAACCGGTGTCTGGACCTCCGACGCCCTGCCGATGCTGTACGTGCCACGCCATTTCTTCGTCAACAACCATATGGGCATCGAAGAAGTGCTGGGCGCGGACGCCTACGCCGAGATCCTCTACAAGGCCGGCTACAAATCCGCCTGGCACTGGTGCGAAAAAGAAGCTGAATGCCACGGCCTGGAAGGCGTCGCGGTGTTCGAGCATTACATGAAACGCCTGTCGCAACGCGGCTGGGGCCTGTTCAAGATCCAGGACATCGACCTGGATAAAGGCACCGCCAGCGTCAAGCTGGAACACTCGGCATTCGTCTATGTGTACGGCAAGGTCGGCCGCAAGGTGGACTACATGTTCACCGGCTGGTTTGCCGGCGCCATGGACCAGATCCTGCAAGCGCGTGGCAGCAACATCCGCACCGTCGCCGAACAAGTCTACGGAGGCTCCGAAGAGGGCCACGATGATGGCTTGTTCACCGTCAAGCCGTTGTAAGCCGAGGACCGTGCCATGGCTTTCGAAGCAATGTTCCAGCCGATTCAGATCGGCAAACTGACCATCCGCAACCGAGTGCTCAGTACCGCTCACGCCGAGGTGTATGCCACCGACGGCGGCATGACCACCGACCGCTATGTGAAGTATTACGAAGAGAAAGCCAAGGGCGGTATTGGCCTGGCGATCTGCGGCGGCTCCTCGGTGGTGGCCATCGACAGCCCGCAGGAGTGGTGGGCGTCGGTGAACCTGTCTACCGACCGCATCATCCCGCACTTCCAGAACCTGGCCGATGCCATGCACAAGCATGGCGCCAAGATCATGATCCAGATTACCCACATGGGCCGACGCTCGCGTTGGGACGGCTTCAACTGGCCAACCCTGATGTCGCCGTCCGGCGTGCGTGAACCGGTACACCGTGCCACCTGCAAGACCATCGAGCCGGAAGAGATCTGGCGCGTGATCGGCAACTACGCCCAGGCCGCGCGCCGGGCCAAAGCCGGTGGCCTGGACGGGGTGGAATTGTCGGCCGTGCACCAGCACATGATCGACCAGTTCTGGAGCCCGCGGGTCAACAAGCGTACCGATGAATGGGGCGGCAGCTTCGAGGGCCGCATGAAGTTCGGCCTGGAAGTGTTGAAGGCCGTGCGTGCCGAAGTGGGGGATGACTTCTGTGTGGGCATGCGCCTGTGCGGTGACGAGTTCCACCCGGACGGCTTGTCCCACGAGGACATGAAGCAAATCGCCAAGTATTACGACGACACCGGCATGCTCGATTTCATCGGTGTGGTGGGCTCGGGTTGCGACACCCACAACACCCTGGCCAACGTCATCCCGAACATGAGTTACCCGCCGGAGCCGTTCCTGCACCTGGCGGCCGGCATCAAGGAAGTGGTCAAGGTTCCGGTGCTGCACGCGCAGAACATCAAGGACCCGAACCAGGCCACGCGCATTCTGGAAGGCGGCTATGTGGACATGGTCGGCATGACCCGTGCGCACATCGCCGACCCGCACCTGATCGCCAAGATCAAGATGGGCCAGATCGACCAGATCAAGCAGTGCGTAGGCGCCAACTACTGCATCGACCGCCAGTACCAGGGCCTGGATGTGCTGTGCATCCAGAACGCCGCGACCTCCCGTGAATACATGGGCGTGCCGCATATCATCGAGAAGTCCACCGGGCCCAAGCGCAAGGTGGTCGTGGTGGGCGCCGGCCCGGCCGGGATGGAAGCCGCGCGCGTGGCGGCCGAACGTGGCCACGACGTGACGCTGTTCGAGAAAAAAGAGTTTATCGGCGGGCAAATCACCACCGCGTCGAAAGCGCCGCAGCGTGACCAGATCGCCGGTATCACCCGTTGGTATCAACTGGAACTGGCGCGTTTGAAAGTCGACCTGCGCCTGGGTGTTGCAGCCGATGCCGAGACCATCCTGGACGTGCGTCCGGACGTGGTGGTGCTGGCGGTGGGCGGTCACCCGAATATCGAGCAAAACGAACACTGGGGCGCCGCCGAAGGCTTGGTGGTGAGCAGTTGGGACGTGCTCGACGGCAAGGTGGCGCCGGGCAAGAACGTGTTGGTGTACGACACCATCTGTGAATTCACCGGGATGTCAGTGGCCGACTTCCTCGCCGACAAAGGCAGCCAGGTGGAAATCGTCACCGACGACATCAAGCCGGGCGTGGCGATCGGCGGTACATCGTTCCCCACGTACTACCGCAGCATGTACCCCAAGGAAGTGATCATGACCGGCGACATGATGCTGGAAAAGGTCTACCGCGAGGGCGACAAGCTGGTGGCTGTGCTGGAGAACGAATACACCGGCGCCAAAGAGGAGCGGGTGGTCGACCAGGTGGTGGTGGAGAACGGCGTGCGCCCGGACGAGGCCATTTACTACGGGCTCAAGGAAGGCTCACGCAACAAGGGCCAGATCGACGTTGAAGCCTTGTTTGCGATCAAGCCGCAGCCCTGCTTGAGCGAAGCGGGCGAGGGGTACTTGCTGTTCCGCATTGGTGACTGTGTGGCCCAGCGCAATACCCACGCCGCCATCTATGACGCCCTGCGCTTGTGCAAGGATTTCTGACGCACCTGATCGTTCCCACGCTCTGCGTGGGAATGCCGCCCTGGACGCTCCGCGTCTGCTTTTAAGGTCGTGACGCAGAGCGTCACAGGATGCATGCCCACGCAGAGCGTGGGAACGATCTTAGTGGGAGCTTCACCATGCTGAATACCCTTCTTCCCATCCTGCTTTTTGCCGCCCTGGGCCTCGCCGTCCTCGGCGCCTTGCGCCGGGTGAACATGTGGCGCCGTGGCCGCTCGTCCAAAGTCGACCTGCTGGGCGGCCTTTTGGCCATGCCCAAGCGCTACATGGTCGACCTGCACCACGTGGTCGCCCGTGACAAATACATCGCCAACACCCACGTTGCGACGGCGCTGGGCTTTGTGCTGTCGGCGTTGCTGGCGATTGCGGTGCACGGTTTCGGCCTGCAGAGCCGCATTCTTGGCTATGCACTGCTGCTGGCGTCGACATTGATGTTTGTCGGCGCGATCTTCATGTACCTGCGCCGTCGCAATCCGCCTGCGCGCCTGTCCAAAGGCCCGTGGATGCGCCTGCCGAAAAGCCTGATGGCCTTCTCGGTGAGCTTCTTCCTGGTGACCTTGCCGGTGGCCGGGATTCTGCCCGCCGACTTCGGCGGCTGGTTGCTCGCGGCATTGCTGAGCGTGGGCGTGTTGTGGGGCGTGTCCGAAATGTTTTTCGGCATGACCTGGGGCGGGCCGATGAAACACGCCTTCGCCGGTGCCCTGCACCTGGCCTGGCACCGCCGCGCCGAACGCTTTGGCGGTGGCCGCTCCACCGGGTTGAAACCGTTGGACCTGAGCGATAAAACCGCGCCGCTGGGCGTGGAAAAACCCAAGGACTTCACCTGGAACCAACTGCTCGGCTTCGACGCCTGCGTGCAGTGCGGCAAGTGCGAAGCGGCGTGCCCGGCGTTTGCCGCCGGCCAGCCACTGAACCCGAAAAAACTCATCCAGGACATGGTGGTCGGCCTGGCCGGTGGCACCGATGCCAAGTTCGCCGGCAGCCCGTACCCCGGCAAACCGGTGGGCGAACACGGCGGCAACCCGCACCAGCCGATCGTCAACGGCCTAGTGGACGCCGAGACCCTGTGGTCGTGCACCACCTGCCGCGCCTGCGTGGAAGAGTGCCCGATGATGATCGAGCACGTGGACGCCATCGTCGACATGCGTCGCCACCTCACCCTGGAAAAAGGCGCTACGCCGAACAAGGGCGCCGAAGTCCTGGAAAACCTGATCGCCACCGACAACCCTGGCGGCTTTGCCCCCGGTGGTCGCCTGAACTGGGCGGCAGACCTGAACCTGCCGCTGCTCAGCGACAATGGCAGTTGCGATGTACTGTTCTGGGTCGGCGATGGCGCCTTCGACATGCGTAACCAACGTACCCTGCGCGCCTTCGTAAAAGTACTCAAGGCCGCCAAGGTCGACTTCGCCGTGCTTGGCCTGGAAGAACGCGACAGCGGTGACGTGGCGCGCCGCCTCGGCGATGAAGCGACATTCCAGCTGCTGGCCACGCGCAATATCCAGACCCTGGCCAAGTACAGCTTCAAGCGCATCGTCACCTGCGACCCACACAGCTTCCATGTGCTGAAAAACGAATACGGTGCCTTCAACGGCAACTACCGGGTGCAGCACCACAGCACCTTCATGGCCGAGCTGATCGGCGAGGGCGCGCTGAACCTGGGCCAGCATAAAGGCAACAGCGTGACCTACCACGACCCGTGCTACCTGGGCCGCTACAACGGTGAATACGAGGCGCCGCGCCAAGTGCTGCGGGCGCTGGGTATCGAGGTCAAGGAAATGCAACGCTCGGGCTTCCGGTCGCGCTGCTGCGGTGGCGGGGGCGGCGCGCCGATCACCGACATTCCCGGCAAGCAACGTATCCCCGATATGCGCATGGACGACATCCGCGAGACCGGTGCCGAACTGGTGGCCGTGGGTTGCCCGCAATGCACCGCGATGCTCGAAGGCGTGGTCGAACCGCGCCCGTTGATCAAGGACATCGCCGAGCTGGTAGCCGACGCGCTGCTTGAAGACGCCGCGCCAGCCAAAGCCCCCCTCAAGCGTGAACCTGCGGAGGTGCACTGATGAGCGACATTATCCGCCGCGACCCACGGGCCGAATGGATCGCCCGTAACCGCCTGCACCCGTTGCACGCGGCGATGCAGCCGCTGCAACACAGCTGGATGGGGCCCAACGGCGTCATTCGCAAAAACGTGCATGGTGTCGGTTTTATCGGCCCCAACGGCATCAAGCGCATCGACCGCAGCGGTGCCCAGCAGGGCGGCGCGGCCAAGCGCACCGCGGCAGTGGAAGTGCAATTGCCGCTGCATCAGGTGCCGGCCCCGGCGTTCTACATCAACGTGGTACCGGACATGGTCGGTGGCCGCCTGAGCAGCCACGACCGTGACCTGCTTGGTCTGGCGCGCCAGTTGGCCGGTAGTGACGGCGCGGTGTTGGCGGTGGTGTTCGGTGAACACAAGGAAAGCGCCTTTGCCACGGCGGGCGTCGACCGGCTGCTGGTGCTGGATGGGCATGAGTTCGAGGGTTATGCACCGGAGCAACGGGTGCAGGGCCTGCGCGCTGTGGATAACCAATTCAGCCCGCGCCACTGGTTGCTGCCGGACAGCCACAGCGGGGGGGGCGAACTGGGGCGACGCTTTGCCGCCAGTCTCAAGGAACGCCCGGCAACGCGGGTGTGGCAGATCAAGGGTGAGGAATGCATCGGCCGTGCCGGTGCCGGCCAGGAAGACCTGGCGCGGCCGTTGCCCCGTCTGATCCTCGCCGCCGCCGAATGTGCCGACCCAGTCAGCGAGACCCGCCACGAAGTCTTGTCCGTGGAGTTATCCACAAGCCTTGCGCGCAGTTTGCCGCGTATCGAAGACCTCGGCGCGGTGGCGGTCGACCCGGCAGCGATTCCGATGGCCGAGGCCGAGTTCATTTTCTCCGGTGGCAACGGCGTGAAGGACTGGGCGCTGTTCCACCAGACCGCCGCGGCCCTGGGCGCTACCGAAGGCGCCTCGCGGGTGGCAGTGGACGATGGCTTTATGGCGCGTGATCGCCAGGTCGGCGCCAGCGGCACTTGGGTCACTGCGCGGGTGTACGTGGCCGTGGGGATTTCCGGGGCGATCCAGCACCTGCAAGGCATCGGTGCCTGCGACAAGGTGGTGGCGATCAACCTCGACCCGGGTTGCGACATGATCAAGCGTGCCGACCTGTCGGTGATCGGCGAAAGCGCCGCGATACTCAAAGCTTTGATCGCAGCGGTCGAAACCTACCGCAACGGCGCCAAGCGCGATGCAGCCTGAGGATATGACCATGACGAACACTGTATTCAGCCTGGTGTCCATCGGTGCTCACCCCACCTCCGGGCGTCCACGCCGCGCCGAGCAGGACGCGCGCGCGGTCGAGCTGGGGCTGCAACTGGCTGGGGATAAGTTGCAGGTGCTGCACGCGGGTGATGCCAGTGAGCCGACCCTGCGCAGCTACCTGGGCATGGGCCTGCCGCAACTGCAGGTACTGGAACAGCCGGCCGGCTCGGATGCCTTGCCGGTGCTCAGTGAGTATCTGCGCGACGCCGGTGCCCAAGTGGTACTCACTGGAAGCCAGGCAGAAACCGGCGAAGGTTCGGGAATGCTGCCGTTCCTGTTGGCCGAACAACTGGGCTGGCCGCTGATTGTGGGGCTGGCGCAGGTGGAGTCCATCGACGCCGGCGTCGCCCTGGTGCTGCAGGCGCTGCCTCGCGGCCAGCGGCGGCGCTTGAAGGTGCGCCTGCCGTTTCTCGCCACTGTGGATAACGCGGCGCCCAAGCCACGCCAAAGCGCCTACGGCCCGGCGCAACGGGGTGAGCTGGCGGCCCATGAAGTCGAGATTGAACACGACGAGTTATTCACAGGCGCACTGCTGCAACCGGCCAAGCCACGGCCCAAGCGCCTCAAGGTGATCAAGGCCAAGAGCGGCGCCGATCGCATGAAAGCTGCCACAGCCAAGGCCAGTGGCGGCGGTGGGCAGGTGCTCAAGGGCGTCAGCGCCGAAGAGGGCGCGCAGGCAATTCTCAAGCTTCTTGTAGAAGAGGGCGTCGTACGCTGATCCCTGACCACCATCAAACTTTGTGGGAGCTGGCTTGCCTGCGATAGCGGTGGGTCAGTAACCCATGCCTACGTTGACGTGCTGCAATCGCGGGCAAGCCCGCTCCCACATTTTCTTGCAGAGGCTTTAGCTTACCCACAATGCCTGTTGATCCGCCTGTGGATAACCTGTTCGCGGGTGTCCACAAGCCCGGCGTATCAAGCTCTGCAGCCCTCTGTACGAAAAACAACCAACCTAACTTACGGTTTTTCCTTGGGTTTTAACTGGATTAAAGCCCGCAGTTGCCCCCAAAGTCTGTTGGCGCTTTTGTGGATAAGATGTTCGCTATCCGCTACAGGCCTTATAAAACGTGGCCTGCGCTGGGTTGGTTGATAATTGATCAAAACCCGCATTTTCGCCTTCTAAACTGCTGGATATCCACTATTTATGAGGCTTTGACAGGCTTTTCCACAGCCCAGTCAAAGTTGCCCCCAAAGTCTGTTGGTGCATCTGTGGATAAGGTGTTCGCTTACCGCTGAAAGCCACGCAAAACAAGGCTATTGGAGGTTTGGTTAATAAATGAACAGCTTAAGATAAAACCCGCAAGTTTAAATAAGTCACGGATTTTCTTGATTTAATTTGCGTGCACAACGCACTTGCCCACAATTGCTGTGGGTGGCTTTGTGGATAAGTTGTTGGGTAAAGGCTGGAGGGCAGGGCGCTAGCGCTCTGCGAGAAGGGTGATCAAATTTTGATCACTGTGAGGTCGGTGTGGGAGCGGGCTTGCTCGCGAATACGGTGTGTCAGCCACTACATGTGCAAGCTGATACACCGCGTTCGCGAGCAAACCCGCTCCCACATTTTTATTCGTGTGCCGCCACACCTTTGAGATACGGCGCCGGCGCAGCACCCAGGTTGCTCAACATCCGCTCGCTGTACCAATCCACAAAATTCACCACGCCAAACTCATAGGTCTTGGAGTAAGGGCCAGGCTGGTAAGCGGTGGAGTTGATGCCACGCTGGTTCTCTTCGGCCAGGCGGCGGTCCTGGTCGTTGGTGGCGTCCCATACCTGGCGCATGCGCTCCACGTCGTAGTCCACGCCTTCCACGGCGTCCTTGTGCACGATCCACTTGGTGGTGACCATGGTTTCCTGGGCGCTGATCGGCCACACGGTGAACACAATGATGTGGTCGCCCATGCAGTGGTTCCAGGAGTGGGGCAGGTGCAGGATGCGCATCGAGCCCAGGTCCGGGTTCTTGATGCGGCCCATGAGCTTGGCGCAGCCTTGCTTGCCATCCAGGGTCATCGACACGGTGCCCTTGAGTAGCGGCATGCGCACAATGCGGTTACGCAGGCCGAAGCTGGCATGGGCGTAAGGGATCTTCTCGGCATCCCAGGCGGCAGCAGAAGCGGCCACGTGGTCCTTGAACGCCTGGTCGGCGCGCGGGTCGGTGACGTCGTCCCACTCCAGCAGGGTTTTCAGCAGTTCGGGGTGTGACGCGTTGCAGTGGTAGCACTCGCGGTTGTTTTCCAGCACCAGCTTCCAGTTGGCTTTTTCGAACAAGGTGGTCTGGATCGCCACCTTGGTGTTCTCCATGTCGTAGGGTTCCATGTAATGGTTGAGCGTCGACAGGAAGTCATCGATGGCCGGTGGGGTTTCGGCCAGGCTGATAAAGATGTAGCCGCCAGCGGTTTTCACGTTCACTGGCTTGAGGCCGTACTGCTTCATGTCGAAATCGGCGCCCATCTCGGTGCCGGCGAACAGCAGGCGGCCGTCCAGCTCGTAGGTCCACTGGTGGTAGTGGCAGACCAATTTGGCGACCTTGCCCTTGTCGCTGGTGCACAAGCGCGAGCCACGATGGCGGCAGACGTTGTGGAACGCATGCACCACGCCGTCGGCACCCCGGATCACGATGATCGGGTTCTTGCCCACTTGCAGGGTCAGGTAGTTGCCCTTGGTGGGGATTTCGCAGGTCATGCCGGCGATCAACCACTCTTTCTGGAAGATCTCCTGCATGTCGATATCGAACAGCCGCTCATCAGAGTAAAACGGCTGCGGCAGCGAAAAAGTGCGCTCGCGCTCTTGCAGCATTTGCGCGGTGGCCTTGCGTGCGGGTTCCAGCGGATCGCCCAAGCTTAAGGTTGCGGTGACGTCCATCGTGTGTGTCCTCATGGCCATTCTGTGTGGCCGGCGAATAGTGGCTACGGTTGGTGCTGTGCAAGGCGTAAAGAACGCGTCTTTGTTGGGAGCGAGTGTGGGCCCGGCGTCACGTCGGACCTTATCCATGGGCGACATGGCCCAATCTGATCCCGACGCGCAAGCCCCTGTCTTTGGGGGCTGGTCGCCGTAAGTATGTGAATGTCGCAGATAGGTAAATGGGTGGTTCTCGCGTTACGCAGAATCGCCACCATAAGGCCGACGTCGGCGGTGGAGAACAACATGTCCAATAATTTCCTGAATCCGGTAACCACCCAGACCTGGGCCAATGGTCGGCACATCGTCCGTTGCGTCAAAGTCATCCAGGAAACCTGGGATGTGCGCACCTTCTGCTTTATGGCTGACCAGCCGATCCTGTTCTTTTTCAAGCCGGGGCAATTTGTCACCCTGGAGCTGGAAATCGAAGGCCAGCCGATCATGCGCTCGTACACCATTTCCAGCTCACCGTCGGTGCCTTACAGCTTTTCGGTGACCATCAAGCGCGTACCGGGCGGTCGGGTTTCCAATTGGCTGCATGACACCCTGCACGAAGGCCAGGAGTTGGCGGTACACGGCCCGGTCGGGCTGTTCAACGCCATCGACTTCCCAAGCCCGAAAGTGCTGTACCTCAGCGGCGGCGTTGGGATCACGCCGGTCATGTCCATGGCGCGCTGGTTCTACGACACCAACGCCAACGTCGACATGACTTTTGTCCACAGCGCCCGCTCGCCCAAGGACATCATCTATCACCGCGAGCTGGAGCACATGGCGTCGCGGATCGACAACTTCAGCCTGCACCTGATTTGCGAAAAACACGGCCTGGGCGAACCCTGGGCCGGGTATCGCGGCTATCTGAACCACAAGATGCTGGAGCTGATGGTGCCGGACTTCCTTGAGCGCGAAGTGTTCTGCTGCGGCCCTACGCCGTACATGAGCGCGGTGAAGCGCTTGCTGGAGGCCACCGGTTTCGACATGACCCGTTATCACGAGGAATCGTTTGGCGCGACGCCGCCCGAAGCCCGTGCCGATGCGGTGGAGCAGGCCGAGCAAGCGGCGGATGCGCCGGAGGTCGACCTGGCAGACCTGCATCAAGTGGAATTTATCGCGTCCGGCAAGAGCATTCGCGTGGCACCGGGAGAAACGGTGCACGCCGCGGCCGCCAAGCTCGGCCTGCTGATCCCTAAAGCCTGTGGCATGGGCATCTGCGGCACGTGCAAGGTGATGAAGCTGGGCGGCGAGGTCGAGATGGAGCACAACGGCGGGATTACTGAAGAGGACGAAGCCGAAGGCTACATCCTGTCGTGCTGCAGTGTGCCGAAGGGTGATGTGCGGATCGAGTTCTGATCTGCTCGTTCCCACGCTCTGCG
>NZ_JASBQZ010000007.1:0-114933 GCF_029960685.1 Pseudomonas sp. AL10 | reverse complement strand
TGGTAACACCTTCCAGGACGCTCCGCGTCCCGTCGCAAATGAAGGGTGACGCGGAGCGTCACGGGCTGCATTCCCACGCGGAGCGCGGGAACGATCTTCCCGGCAGAAGGCTACATGCTCGTTCCCACGCTCTGCGTGGTAACACCTTCCAGGACGCTCCGCGTCCCGTCGCAAATGAAGGGTGACGCGGATCTTCAGAGCCAAGGTTGGATGTCGATCAGGCCTGGCATACCTGCATAGTTGCGGGCGCTGGAGTAACGCCAGTGTTCAGCCAGGTCCACATAGCCTCGCTTTATGGGGTTGTGATGGATGTAATCAAGCTTCTGGCGCATGACTGCCTCGCTGTAAACCAATTCCGCATGTGAACCTTCCTGCCACAGTTGATAAACACGATCTGTCTTGTGTGCACGCTTGCAGAAACGCAGGCGCTGCAATACCCGCTCCGCGCCTTTGCTTTGCAGGTCGTCAATGATGGTGCGGGCGGTGAAGGATTTGAATTGGCTGACGCACTTTCCCAGATCGGGCGCTTGAGCAATAAAGTGCAAGTGATTTTCCAAGATGACGTAACCAAACAAGTTTAAAGCGTGGTTGCTTTGTTGATATCGCCAGCAATCCAGAAGATGGTCCACCAGGTAGTTGCGGGTGAAGAGGGGGAGCCATTCCATGACAGTGCAGGTGAGGAAGTGGGGTTTTTCGGGTTCGGTGATGACATAGCGGCTTCTGCCCACGTGTTCATCCTTGATTTCGGGTGGGCGCGGAGCGTCCGAGGAGGCATTCCCACGCGGAGCGCAGGAGCGATCATGATTCAGCGTCGCGTCGCAGGCCATGAATCTGCGACGCGGCGCTTAGGCGTTAACAGTTATTGGGCGTAGATATGGACAACGAAGTGCTGGCCTGAGTTTGTCAATTCGTAGGCTTTGTCGTAGATGGTCAACGTCCGTGATGGCTCTTGAATGGTGTCCCCGATTTTGGCGTGTTTCCTGAACTCGTCCCAGTCTATGACCGTGGTGCTAGTGCTGCCGCCGCTTTGCAGTGTGTTGCCATTGCTTTGATATTCCATGAGAAACCTCTCCATTGATGTGCCTTTGCGGCCGATTATTCGGCTGGCGGTGAAACCCGAAAGGTGGCAGTTATCGCTGCGTTTTCCTTGCGGGTAACAAGAGGCTAGACAATGAAAGCGAGCTACGTAGCGGTCAGAAATATCAAAAAACAGTCTCGGCAATCGGCCAGTACCAACTGGCCGAATTCGTACGTTAAGCGTTCATTACTTCCCGAATATCGGCAGCCAATTCCCTTACACGCTCTTCCTCGGTATCCCACGCACACATGAAACGCGCACCGCCTTTGCCGATGAAGGTGTAGAAGCGCCAGCCCTTGGCGGTCAGCGCTGCAATCGCGGGCTCCGAGAGTTGCAGGAATACGCCGTTGGCCTGTACCGGGAACATCAATTCCACGCCGGGAATATCTGCCACTAGGCTGCTGAGCAGTTGTGCACAGTGGTTGGCATGGCGTGCATGTTTGAGCCAGGCGTCGTTTTCCAGCAGGCCCACCCACGGGGCCGAGAGGAAGCGCATTTTCGAGGCCAACTGGCCGGCCTGTTTGCAGCGGTAGTCAAAGTCTTCAGCCAGTTTGTGATTGAAGAACAGGATGGCTTCACCCACGGCCATGCCGTTTTTGGTGCCGCCAAAGCACAGCACGTCCACGCCGGCTTTCCAGGTCAGGTCGGCCGGTGAGCAACCCAGGAATGCACAGGCATTGGCGAAGCGTGCGCCGTCCATGTGCAGGTTCAGGCCCAGCTCTTTACAGGTAGCGCTGATGGCGCGGATTTCTTCCGGGGTGTACACGCTGCCGACTTCGGTGGCCTGGGTCAGGGTGACTACGCGGGGTTTGGGGTAGTGGATGTCCTGGCGCTTGAGGGCGATCTCGCGGATCGATTCCGGGGTCAGCTTGCCGTTTTCGGTGCGGGCAACCAGCAGTTTGGAGCCGTTGGAGAAAAACTCCGGCGCGCCGCATTCGTCGGTCTCGACGTGGGCGGTTTCCGAGCAAATCACGCTATGGTAGCTCTGGCACAACGAGGACAGCGCCAGGGAGTTGGCGGCCGTACCGTTGAAAGCGAAGAACACCTCGCAGTCGGTCTCGAACAGATTGCGGAAACCGTCGGCGGCGCGGTGGGTCCATTCATCATCGCCGTAGGCGCGCTGATGGCCCTGGTTGGCTTGTTCCATGGCGGCCCAGGCTTCCGGGCAGATGCCGGAATAGTTGTCACTGGCGAATTGTTGGCTCTTGTCGGTCATGGCCCGTTCCTGTGGTCGATGTTGGTGCGCACTTTACCCAAGATTGCCGGGGGCGCGCACGCACTGTAAATGCAAAGTCGTTGGGGAATTATGCACGGTACTCACACCCTGCCTGTCGGACCTGTCCGAGATGGCGCTTTGGATCTGCTCAAGTGGCTGGCGCTGCTGAGTATGGTGCTTGATCACCTGCGCTATGTGGGGCTGAGCCTGGATGGGCTATACGTGCCGGGGCGCCTGGCGTTTCCATGGTTCTGCCTGGCGATTGCGGCCAATTTGCATCGCGTCCGTTACGCCCCGGTGACCGGCCATTGGCGCTACTTGGGTTGGTTGCTGCTGTTCAGCGTGATCAGCGAAGTGCCTTATCGGATGTTTATCGAAGATGCTGATACCTTGAACGTGTTGCCGACCCTGGCGCTGGGCCTGCTGGTTGCCCGAGGTTGGCAGCAAAAGGCGTTGGTTGATCGAGGATTGGCGCTGATCGCCGCTACAATGGCAGCCGTGTTTTCACAGCATTTGATGTTCGGTTTCTTTGGTGTATTGCTGCCACTGGCGTTATTGCTGGTGTTTCGACGGCCCTGGTATTTCAGCGTGCTGCCGGGTTTGGTCTGCGTCGCCGCCAATCAGTGGCAGATTCTGCTCAATAGCGGCACGCTTGTGGCGCTGTTGGGGTTGGCTACATGTCTGAGTGCGCCGCTGGCTGGGTTGGTCTTATTGCGACACGGCAAAAACGCCAAACCCCCGGCCATGCGACGCTGGGCCTATGCCCTGTATCCCATGCATTTTCTTCTGTTGCTACTCGTTCGCAAACTCATCGCCTAACCCCTGTGGGAGCTGGCTTGCCTGCGATGCAGACACCTCGGTCTGCCCGTTGCACCGCAGCGATGCGATCGCAGGCAAGCCAGCTCCCACACAAGCTTTTGCACATTCTTCAGCCCATGTCGTAAACGCACCTTTGCGTGGCGTGCGCAGGCATTTGGCCCGCACGCGCCAGCCCTACCATCGCATCAAAGGGCCCTGCGAGGGCCTCAACAATACGAAAGGCTGGGAGAGACGCGATGTTCAGCAAACAAGACCAGATTCAGGGATATGACGACGCACTGCTGGCGGCGATGAATGCCGAGGAGCAGCGCCAGGAAGATCATATCGAGCTGATCGCGTCGGAGAACTACACCAGCAAGCGCGTGATGGAAGCGCAAGGCAGCGGCCTCACCAACAAATACGCCGAAGGCTACCCGGGCAAGCGCTACTATGGTGGCTGCGAGCATGTGGACAAGGTCGAAGCCCTGGCCATCGAACGCGCCAAGCAGCTGTTCGGCGCCGATTACGCCAACGTGCAGCCGCACTCCGGTTCCTCGGCCAACAGCGCCGTGTACCTGGCGCTGATCAATGCCGGCGACACCATTCTGGGCATGAGCCTGGCCCACGGCGGTCACCTGACCCACGGCGCTAAAGTGTCGTCCTCGGGCAAGCTGTACAACGCGGTGCAATACGGCATCAACACCGACACCGGCTTGATCGACTACGACGAAGTCGAGCGCCTGGCGGTCGAGCATAAGCCGAAGATGGTGGTGGCGGGTTTCTCGGCCTACTCCAAAACCCTGGATTTCCCACGCTTTCGTCAGATCGCCGACAAAGTAGGCGCGCTGTTGTTCGTCGACATGGCCCACGTTGCCGGCCTGGTCGCCGCCGGCCTGTACCCCAACCCGCTGCCTTATGCCGACGTGGTCACCACCACCACCCACAAGACCCTGCGCGGTCCACGGGGCGGCCTGATTCTGGCCAAGGCCAACGAAGAAATCGAAAAGAAACTCAACGCTGCGGTATTCCCCGGCGCCCAGGGCGGCCCGCTGATGCACGTGATCGCCGGCAAGGCCGTGTGCTTCAAGGAAGCGCTGGAGCCCGGCTTCAAGGCGTACCAGCAGCAAGTGATCGATAACGCCCAGGCCATGGCCGAAGTGTTCATCAAGCGTGGCTACGACGTGGTCTCCGGCGGCACCGACAACCACCTGTTCCTGGTCAGCCTGATCCGCCAGGGCCTCACCGGCAAAGAGGCGGACGCCGCCCTGGGGCGCGCCCACATCACCGTCAACAAGAACGCGGTGCCGAATGACCCGCAGTCGCCGTTCGTGACCTCGGGCCTGCGCATCGGTACCCCGGCGGTGACCACCCGTGGCTTCAAAGTGCCGCAGTGCGTTGAGCTGGCCGGCTGGATCTGCGACATCCTCGACAACCTCGGCGACGCCGATGTCGAGGCCAACGTGGCCAAGCACGTGTCTGCCCTGTGCGCTGATTTCCCGGTTTATCGCTGAGCGCGGTTTTGGAGTAATGACTATGCAACGCTACTCAGGCTTCGGCCTCTTCAAGCACTCCCTCAGCCATCACGAAAACTGGCAGAAGATGTGGCGCACGCCGACCCCGAAAAAGGTCTACGACGTAGTGATCGTCGGCGGCGGCGGGCATGGTCTGGCGACCGCCTACTACCTGGCCAAGGAACACGGCATCACCAACGTGGCGGTGGTCGAGAAAGGCTGGCTGGGCGGCGGTAACACCGCGCGCAACACCACCATCGTGCGTTCCAACTACCTGTGGGACGAGTCGGCGCACCTGTATGAACACGCTATGAAACTCTGGGAAGGTTTGTCCCAGGACCTGAACTACAACGTGATGTTCTCCCAGCGTGGCGTGTACAACCTGTGCCACACCCTGCAGGACATCCGTGATTCCGAACGCCGCGTGAGCGCCAACCGCCTCAACGGTGTGGACGGCGAGCTGCTGAATGCCCAGCAAGTGGCCGACGAGATTCCGTACCTGGATTGCTCGAAGAACACCCGCTACCCGGTGCTCGGCGCCACCGTGCAACGTCGCGGCGGCGTGGCCCGTCACGATGCCGTGGCCTGGGGCTTTGCCCGTGCTGCCGATGCCTTGGGCGTGGACCTGATCCAGCAGACCGAAGTGATCGGGTTCCGCAAGGAAAACGGCGTGTGCATCGGCGTGGAAACCAACAAGGGCTTTATCGGCGCCAAGCGTGTCGGTGTGGTGACTGCCGGTAATTCCGGGCACATGGCTTCGCTGGCGGGCTTCCGCCTGCCGATCGAATCCCACCCGCTGCAAGCCCTGGTGTCGGAGCCGATCAAGCCGATTATCGACAGCGTGATCATGTCCAACGCCGTGCACGGTTATATCAGCCAGTCCGACAAGGGCGACCTGGTGATCGGCGCCGGTATCGACGGCTACAACGGTTACGGCCAGCGCGGTTCGTACCCGGTGATCGAGCACACCATCCAGGCCATCGTCGAGATGTTCCCGGTGCTGTCACGGGTGCGCATGAACCGCCAGTGGGGCGGCATCGTCGACACCACGCCGGATGCCTGCCCGATCATCTCCAAGACCCCGGTACCGAACATGCTCTTCAACTGCGGTTGGGGTACGGGCGGCTTCAAGGCCACCCCAGGCTCAGGCAACGTGTTTGCCGCCAGCCTGGCCAAGGGTGAAATGCACCCACTGGCCGCACCTTTTTCCATCGACCGTTTCCACAACGGTGCGTTGATCGACGAACACGGCGCTGCGGCCGTCGCCCACTAACAGGAGAAATTCCCTATGTTGCATATCTTCTGTCCTCACTGTGGCGAACTGCGCTCCGAAGAGGAATTCCACGCGTCCGGCCAAGCGCACATCCCGCGCCCGCTAGACCCGAATGCCTGCACCGACGAGCAGTGGGGCGACTACATGTTCTTTCGCGATAACCCGCGCGGCCTGCACCACGAACTGTGGATCCATGCCGCCGGTTGCCGCCAGTATTTCAACGCCACCCGCGACACTGTGACCTACGAAATTCTTGAAACCTACAAGATCGGTGAGAAGCCTCAGTTCACCGCCAAGGCCTCTGGAGAGAAGGTATGAGCCAGATCAATCGCCTGTCCAACGGTGGCCGCATCGACCGTAATAAAGTCCTGACGTTTACGTTCAACGGTCAGAGCTACAAGGGCTTTGAAGGCGACACCCTGGCCGCAGCCCTGCTGGCCAACGGTGTCGACATCATTGGCCGCAGCTTCAAATATTCGCGCCCACGGGGCATCTTTGCCGCGGGCGCCGAAGAGCCGAACGCGGTGCTGCAGATCGGCGCCACCGAAGCCACGCAGATCCCCAACGTGCGCGCCACCCAACAGGCGCTGTACCAGGGCTTGGTTGCTACCAGCACCAACGGCTGGCCGAGCGTGAACAACGACATGATGGGGATTCTCGGCAAGGTCGGCGGCAAGCTGATGCCGCCGGGTTTCTACTACAAAACCTTCATGTACCCGCAATCGTTCTGGATGACCTACGAGAAGTACATCCGCAAGGCGGCGGGCCTTGGTCGCTCGCCCACCGAGAACGACCCGGACACCTATGACAACTTCAACCGTCATTGCGACGTGCTGGTGGTGGGCGCAGGCCCTGCGGGCCTCGCGGCTGCGCTGGCCGCTGCGCGCAGCGGTGCTCGGGTGATCATCGCCGACGAGCAGGAAGAGTTCGGTGGCTCGCTGCTCGACTCCCGTGAAAGCCTCGACGGCAAGCCGGCCACTGAATGGGTCGCCAGCGTCATTGCCGAATTGAAAGCCCTGCCGGACGTGGTGCTGCTGCCCCGCGCCACCGTCAACGGCTACCACGACCATAACTTCCTGACCATTCACGAACGCCTGACCGACCACCTGGGTGACCGTGCGCCGATTGGCGTGGTGCGTCAGCGTATCCACCGCGTACGTGCCAAGCGTGTGGTGCTGGCCACCGGTGCGTGCGAGCGTCCGCTGGTGTACGGCAACAACGATGTGCCGGGCAATATGCTCGCAGGTGCGGTGTCTACCTACGTGCGTCGTTATGGCGTGGCACCGGGTAAAAAACTGCTGCTGTCGACCAACAATGACCATGCCTATCGCGTAGCGCTGGATTGGTTCGATGCGGGCCTCACCGTTGTCGCGGTGGCCGATGCGCGCCACAACCCACGCGGTGCACTGGTGGAAGAAGCTCGTGCCAAAGGTATTCGCATCCTCACCGGCAGCGCCGTGATCGAAGCCCGTGGCAGTAAGCACGTCACTGGCGCCCGCGTAGCGGCCATTGATGTTAAAGCGCATAAAGTCACCAGCCCCGGCGAGTGGCTGGACTGCGACCTGGTCGCCAGCTCCGGCGGTTACAGCCCGGTGGTGCACCTGGCCTCGCACCTGGGCGGCAAGCCGACCTGGCGTGAAGATATCCTCGGGTTTGTACCGGGCGAAGCACCGCAAAAGCGCGTGTGCGTCGGTGGCATCAACGGCGTCTACGGCCTTGGCGATTCCCTCGCCGATGGCTTTGAAGGTGGTGTGCGTGCGGCCAGCGAAGCCGGTTTTGCCCCGGTTGAAGGCACGCTGCCAAAAGCCTTGAGCCGTCTTGAAGAGCCAACCCTGGCACTGTTCCAGGTGCCCCACGAAAAAGCCACTGCACGGGCGCCCAAGCAATTTGTCGACCTGCAAAACGACGTGACCGCCGCCGCCATCGAACTGGCCACCCGCGAAGGTTTCGAGTCGGTGGAGCACGTCAAACGCTACACCGCGCTGGGCTTTGGCACCGACCAGGGCAAGCTGGGTAACGTCAACGGCCTGGCCATCGCGGCCCGTTCGCTGAACGTGACCATCCCGCAGATGGGCACCACCATGTTCCGTCCCAACTACACGCCGGTCACGTTCGGCGCCGTAGCGGGCCGTCACTGTGGGCACATTTTCGAACCGGTACGCTACACCGCGCTGCAAGCCTGGCACGTGAAGAACGGCGCCGAGTTTGAAGACGTCGGCCAGTGGAAACGCCCATGGTATTTCCCGCGCAACGGTGAAGACCTGCACGCCGCGGTGAAGCGCGAATGCCTGGCGGTGCGTGACAGCGTCGGCCTGCTGGACGCCTCCACCCTCGGCAAGATCGACATTCAAGGCCCGGATGCCCGCGAGTTCCTCAACCGTATCTACAGCAACGCCTGGACCAAGCTCGACGTGGGCAAGGCGCGCTACGGCCTGATGTGCAAGGAAGATGGCATGGTCTTCGACGACGGCGTGACTGCCTGTCTGGCCGACAACCACTTCCTGATGACCACCACCACTGGCGGCGCCGCCCGCGTGTTGCAGTGGCTGGAAATCTACCAACAGACCGAATGGCCGGACCTCAAGGTGTACTTCACCTCGGTCACCGACCATTGGGCAACCATGACCTTGTCGGGCCCCAACAGCCGCAAGCTGCTGGCGGAAGTCACCGACATCGACCTGGACAAGGACGGCTTCCCGTTCATGACCTGGAAGGAAGGCCTGGTGGGCGGCGTGCCGGCGCGGGTGTTCCGTATCTCGTTTACCGGTGAGCTGTCGTACGAAGTCAACGTGCAGGCCGACTACGCCATGGGCGTGCTGGAAAAAATCGTCGAGGCCGGCAAAAAGTACAACCTGACCCCGTACGGCACCGAGACCATGCACGTCCTGCGCGCCGAGAAGGGCTTCATCATCGTCGGGCAAGACACCGACGGTTCGATGACCCCGGACGACCTGAACATGGGCTGGTGCGTCGGCCGTACCAAGCCGTTCTCGTGGATCGGCTGGCGCGGGATGAACCGTGAAGACTGCGTGCGTGAAGAACGCAAGCAGTTGGTGGGGCTCAAGCCGATTGACCCGAACGTGTGGCTGCCGGAAGGCGCGCAGTTGGTGTTCGATCCGAAGCAGACGATTCCGATGAAGATGGTGGGTCACGTTACCTCAAGTTATGCGCATAACTCCCTGGGCTATTCGTTTGCCATGGGTGTGGTGAAGGGCGGCTTGAAGCGCATCGGCGAGCGGGTGTTCTCGCCGCAAGCGGATGGCAGCGTGATCGAGGCCGAGATTGTGTCTTCGGTGTTCTTTGACCCCAAAGGTGATCGGCAGAACGTCTGACACCTGATCGTTCCCACGCTCTGCGTGGGAATGCATTCCGGGGCGCTCTGCGCCCCAAGGGCGGACGCAGAGCGTCCATGGCGGCATTCCCACGCGGAGCGTGGCAACGATCAACAGAATTCAGAACAGGTGCTTTATGACAGCAGCCAATGTTTACCAACAACGCCCCACCACCGGCGCCAAGGCCGAGTCGTCGCTGCACCATGCCGACCTTGCCAGCCTGGTCGGCAAGGGCCGCAAGAATGCCGGCGTGACCGTGCGTGAAAAGAAACTCCTCGGCCACCTGACTATCCGTGGCGATGGCCACGACGCCGCCTTCGCCGCTGGCGTACACAAGGCCGTCGGCATTGAACTGCCCGGCCCGCTGAGTGTGGTCTTCAAAGGTGAAACCAGCCTTCAGTGGCTTGGCCCGGACGAGTGGCTGTTGATCGTGCCGAGCGGTGAAGAATTCGCCGCCGAACAGAACCTGCGTGCCGCCCTGGGCGACCTGCATATCCAGATCGTCAACGTCAGCGGCGGCCAGCAGATTCTTGAACTGAGCGGCCCGAATGTGCGCGATGTGCTGATGAAGTCCACCAGCTACGACGTACACCCCAACAACTTCCCGGTCGGCAAAGCCGTGGGTACGGTGTTCGCCAAGTCGCAATTGGTGATCCGTCATACGGCTGAAGACACCTGGGAACTGCTTATCCGTCGCAGCTTCTCGGATTACTGGTGGTTGTGGTTGCAGGATGCCTCGGCTGAGTTCGGCCTGAGCGTTGTCGCATGATGATCATTCCCACGCTCCGCGTGGGAATGCATACCGGCACGCCCCGCGTCCCAAAAGCGGACGCAGAGCGTCCATGGCGGCATTCCCACGCAAAGCGTGGGAACGATCAGCCTGAGGAGTGACCCATGAGCCGCGCACCCGATACATGGATTTTGACCGCCGATTGCCCCAGCGTGCTCGGCACGGTGGACGCGGTCACCCGCTACCTGTTTGAGCAAGGCTGCTACGTCACCGAGCACCATTCGTTTGACGACCGCCTCTCGGGTCGGTTTTTCATTCGTGTTGAGTTCCGTCAGCCTGACGGCTTTGACGAGCAGGCGTTCCGCGACGGCTTGGCGAGCCGTGGTGAAGCTTTTGGCATGATCTTCGAACTGACGGCCCCGAACTACCGGCCCAAAGTGGTGATCATGGTCTCCAAGGCCGATCACTGCCTGAACGACCTGCTGTATCGCCAGCGCATCGGCCAATTGTCGATGGACGTGGTCGCGGTGGTGTCCAACCACCCTGATCTCAAACCGTTGGCCGACTGGCACCAGATTCCCTACTACCATTTCCCCCTCGACCCCAACGACAAACCGTCCCAGGAGCGCCAGGTGTGGCAAGTGGTGGAAGACACCGGCGCCGAACTGGTGATTCTTGCGCGCTACATGCAAGTGCTGTCACCAGAGCTGTGCCGCAAGCTGGACGGCAAGGCCATCAACATTCACCACTCATTGCTGCCGGGCTTCAAGGGCGCCAAGCCTTATCACCAGGCGTACAACAAGGGCGTGAAACTGGTGGGCGCCACGGCGCATTACATCAACAACGATCTGGATGAAGGGCCGATCATCGCCCAAGGCGTGGAGGTGGTGGATCACAGCCACTATCCCGAGGATTTGATTGCCAAGGGGCGGGATATCGAAGGGCTCACATTGGCGCGGGCGGTGGGGTATCACATCGAGCGGCGGGTGTTCTTGAACGCCAATCGCACCGTCGTTCTTTAGATCACTATCGCAGGCAAGCCAGCTCCCATTCCTGGATGTGTGAACCCGATCCACTGTGGGAGCTGGCTTGCCTGCGATGAGGCCCTTACAAGCAACACAAGAAACAGCATCTGTACCCGAGCACTTAACGCGCTGCCCCAAGGGCAACGCAGTTCCATAAAAACAACAGCGAGGTGAAAGCATGTCTGGTAATCGTGGTGTCGTGTATCTCGGCAACGGCAAGGTCGAAGTACAGAAAATCGACTATCCCAAAATGCAGGACCCCCGTGGCAGGAAGATTGAGCACGGCGTCATCCTGCGCGTGGTCTCCACCAACATCTGCGGCTCCGACCAACACATGGTGCGCGGGCGCACCACGGCCCAGACCGGCCTGGTGTTGGGGCATGAAATCACCGGCGAAGTGATCGAGAAAGGCAGCGACGTCGAGAACCTGAAAATCGGTGACCTGGTCTCCGTGCCGTTCAACGTTGCTTGCGGGCGCTGCCGCTCGTGCAAGGAACAACACACCGGCGTGTGCCTGACCGTCAACCCGGCCCGTGCCGGTGGTGCCTATGGCTACGTCGACATGGGCGACTGGACCGGTGGCCAGGCCGAGTACGTGCTGGTGCCGTACGCCGACTTCAACCTGCTGAAACTGCCGGATCGCGACAAGGCCATGGAGAAAATCCGTGACCTGACCTGCCTCTCCGACATCCTGCCCACCGGCTACCACGGCGCTGTTACTGCCGGCGTCGGCCCAGGCAGCACTGTCTATATCGCCGGTGCCGGCCCGGTGGGTCTGGCGGCCGCCGCCTCCGCTCGCTTGCTGGGTGCAGCGGTGGTGATCATCGGCGACGTCAACTCGATCCGTCTGGCCCACGCCAAGGCCCAGGGTTTTGAAGTGGTCGACCTGTCCACTGACACCCCGCTGCACGAACAGATCGCCGCGTTGCTCGGCGAGCCGGAGGTGGACTGCGCCGTGGACTGCGTGGGCTTTGAAGCACGCGGCCACGGCCACGACGGCGTCAAGGCCGAAGCCCCTGCCACGGTGCTCAACTCGCTGATGGGCGTGGTGCGCGTGGCGGGCAAGATCGGTATCCCAGGTCTGTACGTGACTGAAGATCCAGGTGCGGTCGATGCCGCCGCGAAAATGGGCAGCCTGAGCATCCGCTTCGGCTTGGGTTGGGCCAAATCCCACAGCTTCCACACCGGGCAGACGCCAGTGATGAAATACAACCGCCAACTGATGCAGGCGATCATGTGGGACCGTATCAACATTGCCGAGATCGTCGGCGTGCAGGTGATCAGCCTGGATGACGCGCCACGCGGGTATGGCGAGTTCGATGCGGGCGTGCCGAAGAAGTTTGTGATTGATCCGCATAGTTTGTTTAGTGCAGCTTGAGTTCAAGATAAAAGGGCGGCCAACGGCCGCCCTGCTGCATTATTTGAAAGCTAGGACTTTCATAGTGAGGTAACGCGCGTTTAGCGGCTTTGAATTCTCCACGCGACAACCCACGCTGAGAGGTCTGGTAGTCGTATTTATTTAAAAGAGCAACTTGTATGGGTGCAGTACTTGTTGATCGTGCCGGCTGTATTAGTGGTGGTTTCATTTTCCCAAGTGCCAGCATCCGGTTTAGGTAGCTCGCCGACGCGTTTGACCAGTCGGATTCGAGCGTCATCTCCCGCGCCAACATAATCGCATCTGATGTAGGCGACAGTTGTGCCCGGACTTTCTGTTTCATTGGGATCCTCCGATCCCTCTGTACTTGAAATTACCCGTTGCGCCAGTGTGACCCTGTCAAAGTGTAGCCCTGCATTCAGGTAAGACTTCTCAGCGTCGGGTGCGCCGGGCTGATTGGAGCCTTTCCAATTACCAAACTGGTATTTGTAGGTTCCGTTGTCCAAGGAACCAGTGACCTGACTGAGATCTGGACAGCTTTCCGCCGACGCGTAAGTGGCTCCAAATAACGCAGCCAGCGATATAAAACCTGACAGGCAGAACATGCTCAGAGAAGGCTGTTTTTTGAATGTTGAGGGGTTCATCCTTGTTTGCTCCAGTGCTTGAAGGAGTCTCCATCATCAATATTTAATTTGATATGAGCTACTGTGAATGTTGACAGGTTTTTAGATTCATTTTTTATACGGTCTATAATCAAATTGAATAAGTATTCAAAATGTCTGATCGTGTAATGGGCGATTTACAGGTGACGTTGGAGCGGGCAAGCCCGCTCCGACAGTTTGAACCGAGTTTGCGCAGCCGATGATTAGCGAGTGGCCAGTGCCCCTTGATACACCGTAGGCCCGGTTGGCTGCTTACTCACTGAACCACCTTTGGTTTCAGAACTTACCATCAACTCCACCGGTTGTTTGATCGTCTCCTGCTGGCGGGGGTTCAGGCCAATGATGCCTTTGCCATCCTCCGGTAACAGGCCAAGTGACACCGGTGCGCCATCTTTAGGGATCGCCCAGAGTTCAAGGCTTTGGTCCGGTGCTGGCGCCGTGGAGGCAATCGGTTCTACTTCCAGGTAATCCTTGTGGGCCATGATCTGTGCGGCTGGCTGCTGGGTCGTGGTCACCAATGTCGCCGCGGATTTGACGCTGTCCTGGGTGTAGAGCGCGCCGCCGATACCGGCAACCACCACCACGCAGGCGCCGATGAACAGGCGAGGGCGGCTCCAGAACGCAGGCTTGTGCTCAATCACTGGGGGTTGGATCGCAGTCATAAGTCTCTTCTCGACAAATTCTATAGTCAGTTCATGGACCCGCTTATCCTCGATGGGTTCCTGAGGGGCTTTGGAACAACCGACGGGATACCCAGTCCAACGCCTGCTTTACCCCTATATCCAGAGGTTGTTTCGATGAAGATTTCACGCGGTTTTGCCCTGTCCTGCCTGTTGACCGTGGCCGCCGGCCCGGTATTCGCCGCAGGTTTCAGCCTTGGCGATGCAGCCAACGCCATTTCCGGCATGCAGGGTGGCAACAACAAGGCCGCTGCCGCCGCGCCCACGTCGCAGACGGCCGACCTGCTGACGGCCTTGACCTCGCAACTGAACATCACCCCCGAGCAAGCGGTGGGCGGCACGGGCGCTATGCTGGGCCTGGCCAAGAACAAATTGAGCGGCAATGACTTCTCGCAGCTGAGTAACAGTGTGCCGGGCCTCGACAAGCTGTCGGGTAATAACGCATTGGGCAGCCTCGGTGCCTTGAGCGGGATGCTCGGCCAAACCGGCGGCAGCAAGACCAGCGGCCTGGACGGCCTGTTGGGCAACGTGAAAAGCACCAATGACTTGAACACCGCCTTCAGCGCCTTGGGCATGGACAGCGGCATGGTCGGTCAGTTTGCCCCGGTGATCCTGAAATACCTCGGCGGCGAGGGCGCCAGCAGCTCCGTACTGGGTAAATTGGCTCAGGCTTGGGGCACCGGCAGCTAAGGCTCTTCGCGCAGTTGTTCGATGCGCGCATCCTTTTCCATCCAGAGCTGGTTGACCCAGTTCTGGACGGTCTGGCGAAACGCCGGATCGTTCTCGTAATCCCCTTGCCACAACGCCGGGTCCAGTTCGCGGGTGCGGATATCCACGATCACCTTCGGCACCGCGCCGCTGATCAAGTCCCAGAACCCCGGAATCTTTTGTTGCGGGTACACCACGGTCACGTCGAGGATCGCGTCCAACTGTTCGCCCATCGCCGCCAGCACAAAGGCCACACCGCCCGCCTTGGGCTTGAGCAACCGGTTATACGGTGAAGCCTGTTGCGTGCGCTTGGCCTCGTTGAACCGCGTGCCCTCCAGGTAATTGACCACGGTGACCGGCTGGCGTTTGAACAGCTCGCACGCTTGCTTGGTGATCTTCAAATCCTGCCCCGCCAGCTCCGGGTGCTTGGCCAGGAACGCCTTGGTGTAGCGCTTCATGAAGGGGTAATCCAGCGCCCACCAGGCCAGGCCGAGGAAGGGCACCCAGATCAGTTCTTTTTTCAGGAAGAACTTGAAGAACGGTGTGCGCCGGTTCAATGCCTGGATCAGTGCGGGAATGTCGACCCAGGATTGGTGGTTGCTGATCACCAGGTAAGAGGTATCGCCGCGCAGGTCCTCGCCACCGCGAATATCCCATTGGGTGGGGATGCACGCGGCGAAGATCAGCTTGTCGATCTCGGCCCAGGTCTCGGCGATCCACATCACCGCCCATGAGGCATAGTCACGCGAGCGCCCTGGCGCCACCAGCTTGAGCAGGGCGAAGACCATCAAGGGGCCGATCAGGATCAGCGTGTTGAGTAACAGCAGCAGTGTAACCAGACAGCCGGTGAGCAGGCGGCGCATAAGCAACTCTTGGAAATCTGTGGGCGGGCCATGATAAGCAAGGTGAGTCTAGAGGCCAAATCGCAAAATGCCCGACGAATGTTTCACACTGTGCGCGATATGCTCGGTCATCCAACTAAGTGCTGTGTTTGCGGTCTAGACTCCGCCCACTTCTTTCGAGGAAATCCTGCCGTGAAATTACTCCTTGCCGCGTTCGCCCTGGTTGCCGTACCTGTCATGGCGGCCGAACCGACCCTTTACGGTCGCTACGAATACATCCAGTTGCCGGAGATCGGCCAGACGTTCAAGGCCAAGATGGACACCGGCGCACTGACCGCCTCGCTGTCGGCGCGTGACATCGAAACCTTCAAGCGCGACGGCGATGACTGGGTGCGCTTCCGCCTCGGCGGTGAGGATGCCGGTAACAAGGTGTATGAGCACAAGGTGTCGCGCATCAGCAAGATCAAGAGCCGCGCCGACGAAGATGATGACAAGGACGAAGCCAGCGTGGCCAAGCGCCCGGTGATCGACCTGGAAATGTGCCTGGGCGACGTCAAGCGCACCGTCGAGGTCAACCTCACTGACCGCAGCAGTTTCAACTACCCACTGTTGATCGGCGCCAAGGCCCTGCGTGAGTTTGGTGCTGCGGTGAACCCGGCGCGTCGTTACACTGCCGACAAACCGGACTGCTGATTGAACCCATGCCGCACATCCTGATTGTCGAAGACGAAGCGGCAATAGCCGACACGCTGATCTTTGCCCTGCAAGGCGAAGGCTTCACCACTACCTGGCTGACGCTCGGCCAGGCCGCGCTGGAACATCAGCGCCAGACCCCGGCCGACCTGGTCATCCTCGACATCGGCCTGCCGGACATCACCGGCTTTGAAACCTGCAAGCAATTGCGCCGCTTCAGTGAAGTGCCGGTGATGTTCCTCAGTGCCCGGGATGCCGAGATAGACCGGGTGGTGGGGCTGGAGATCGGCGCCGACGATTATGTGGTCAAGCCTTTCAGCCCACGGGAAGTGGCGGCGCGGGTCAGGGCGATTCTCAAGCGGGTCGGCCCGGGTGTGGCGCCAACCCTGTTCCAAGTGGATCTGGAGCGCATGCAGATTCTCTATCGCGGCCAACCCTTGAGCCTCACGCGCCATGAGTTCCGCCTGCTGCAAAGCCTGCTGGAACAACCCGAGCGTGTGTTCAGCCGCGAGCAACTGCTGGACGCGGTGGGCGTACCCTTTGATGCCGGTTACGAGCGCAATATCGACAGCCATATCAAAAGCCTGCGCAGCAAGCTTCGGAGTGTGGCGGCGGACGCCGAGCCGATCCAGACCCATCGTGGCCTCGGCTATAGCTACAGCCCGAGCCACAGCTGATGCGCCTGGGGCTGCGGATTTTCCTGGTGTATGCGCTGTTTATCGGCCTGACCGGCTACTTCGTGCTCAACACCGTGATGAAGGAAATCCGCCCCGGCGTGCGCCAGTCCACCGAAGAAACCTTGGTGGACACCGCCAACCTGTTGGCCGAAATCCTGCGCGAGGACGTGAAGAACGGCACCCTTGGCCAGAGTCATTGGCCAGCGCTGCTCAAGGCCTATGGCAACCGTCAACCGGGTGCGGTGATCTGGGGGCTGCCGAAAAACCAGGTCAACCATCGCATCTACGTGACTGACGCCAAGGGCAGGGTATTGCTCGACTCCAGCGGTGAAGCGGTGGGCCAGGACTATTCGAAATGGAACGACGTGTACCTGACCCTGCGTGGCGAATACGGCGCGCGCTCCACCCGCAGCGATGTGGACGACCCGACTTCATCAGTGATGCACGTGGGGGCGCCGATTCGCGATAACGGCCAGATCATCGGCGTGGTCACCGTGGCCAAGCCCAACAGCTCGTTGCAACCCTACGTGGATCGCACCGAGCGGCGCCTGCTGTGGTACGGCGCCGGGCTGGTCACCCTGGGGCTGCTGCTGGGCGCGCTATTGTCGTGGTGGCTGACGGTGGCCCTCAGACGCCTTACCGCCTATGCCGAAGCCGTGAGCGAGGGCCGCCGCGCCGAGTTGCCGCATTATCGCGGCGGCGAGCTCAAGCAGTTATCCACCGCCGTGGAACACATGCGCACGCAGCTGGAAGGCAAGGCTTACGTAGAGCGCTACGTGCATACCCTGACCCATGAATTGAAAAGCCCGTTGGCGGCGATTCGCGGCGCGGCGGAGTTGTTGCAGGGCGATATGAGCCGCGAGCAGCAGCAGCGGTTTGTCGGCAATATCGACAGCGAAAGCGCGCGCCTGCAGCAGCTGATCGAACGCCTGTTGAACCTGGCCCAGGTGGAGCAGCGCCAGGGTCTGGAAGAGCAGTCGAGCATTCCTTTGGCCGCGCTGGTTGAGGATGTGCTCAAGGCTCAATGTGCGCGGATCGAAGGCGCCGGCTTGCACGTCGAGCAGACCATCGCCGCCGATCTGCGGGTGTTTGGCGAACCCTTCCTGCTGCGCCAGGCTTTGGGTAACCTGCTGGACAATGCCCTGGATTTCACCCCGCCCGGCGGCACGCTGAGGTTCAGCGCCCAGGTGCGGCATCACGAGGTGCAGGTCAGCCTGTTCAACCAGGCCGAGGCGATTCCCGATTACGCCTTGCCGCGCCTGAGCGAGCGCTTCTACTCGCTGCCGCGCCCGGCCAGTGGGCGCAAAAGTACGGGCCTGGGGCTCAACTTTGTCGAAGAAGTGATGAAGCTGCACGGCGGCACCCTGCAGATCGGCAATGTGCCAGGCGGCGTGCAAGCGGTGCTGCATCTCCACACAGTCTCCACATTGCCCACATAAACTCCCCATACCGGCTGGGCAGACTCTCCCCATCAAAACAGGGAGAGACCCATGAACCGCAACCTGCTTTTCAAATTGGGCGCGATTGCGCTGCTGATCCTGCTGTTGCTGATTCCATTGTTGATGATCAACGGCATCATCAGCGACCGTCAGCAACTGCGCGACGGCGTATTGATGGACATTGCCAGAAGCTCAAGCTTTGCCCAGCGCCTCACCGGGCCGGTGATGGTGGTGCCGTATCGCAAGACCGTGCGTGAGTGGAAGCTCAATGAAAAGCTCAACAAGCGCTACGAAGAAACCCGTGAAGAACGCGGACGTCTGTATTTCCTGCCGGACCGTTTTGAACTCGACGGCAAGGTGCAAACCGAACTGCGCTCGCGGGGGATCTACCAGGCGCGGTTGTTCCATGCCGACAACCGTATCAGCGGGCGTTTCGAGCTGCCTGCGCAGTTGGGGATCACCGAAGACTTTGCCGATTACCGTTTTGAGCCGGCGTTTCTGGCGGTGGGCATCAGTGATATTCGCGGCATTGAAAACGCGCTGAAGCTGGAACTGGGTGAGCAGCGGCTGGAGTTCTCGCCGGGTTCCCAAGTCGATTGGCTGGGCGAGGGTGTGCATGTGACGTTGCCCGAGCAAGACAGCAAGAAACCCGCCGTGGTGGAGTTCGCCTTCGACCTGCGCCTGCAAGGCACCGAGCAACTGCAAGTGGTGCCCGTGGGCAAGACCAGCCAGGTGTCACTCGCGTCCAACTGGCCGCACCCGAGCTTTATCGGCAACTTCCTGCCGGCTCAACGTGAGGTCACCGACCAGGGTTTCAGCGCCAATTGGCAGACGACATTCTTCTCCACCAATCTGGAACAAGCCCTGCAGAACTGCCTGGACGGGCAAGGCTGTGAAAACTTCAGCAACCGCAGCTTTGGCGTGAACTTCATCGACCCGGTAGACCAGTACCTCAAGAGCGACCGGGCGATTAAATATGCGCTGTTGTTTATCGCGCTGACCTTTGCTGGCTTCTTCCTGTTCGAGGTGCTCAAGAGTTTGGCGGTGCACCCGATCCAGTACGCTTTGGTGGGCGTCGCGCTGGCGTTCTTCTACCTGCTGCTGTTGTCCTTGTCCGAGCATCTGGGCTTTGCCCTGGCCTACCTGATATCCGCCAGCGCCTGTGTGGTGTTGATCGGCTTCTACGTGTGCCATGTGCTGCGCAGCGTTGCCCACGGCCTGGGGTTTTCGGCCGGACTGGCGGCGTTGTATGGCTTGCTGTACGGGTTGCTCAGTGCCGAGGATTACGCGCTGTTGATGGGCTCGCTGTTGCTGTTTGGCCTGTTGGGCACAGTGATGGTGCTGACACGCAAGCTGGATTGGTACGGCGTGGGTAAACGCCAGGTGGAGCAAGGGCAATGATCGGACTGCGCGAAGACCAGCAGATGAAGGCGAAGATGGTCAACTTCCTCAATCACACCGCCTCACACTGTAGGAGCGAGCTTGCTCGCGAAGGACGCCAAGACACCACGTTTAACCAGACTACCCGCGTTATCGTTGACGATTTTCGCGAGCAAGCTCGCTCCTACAGGGGCGGCTGAGTCTGCTGCATCGAAGGCCGCAGGCTGACCTCGGCGTACCAGGCGGCAAGCTTGGGGTTGTCCGAGCGCCACTGCATATCCGGATGACGAAAGTCGATATAACCCAGTGCACAGGCCACACTGATGGTGGCGATGTCGAAGTGGCTGGCCAGTTCGGCAATGGCGTCTCGCTCCAGCTCGGCGAGGGCGCGGCGGATCTTGTTGCGCTGTTCTTCCAGCCAGGGCGCCCAGTGTTTTTCTGGCGGGCGCATGGCGGTCTCGTAACGCACCAGCACGGCGGCATCCATGATGCCGTCAGCCATCGAGGCCAGGGTCAGGCGCCGCCAGCGGGCCGAGCCGTCGCGGGGGATCAGCGGGTTGCCGACATGCTGGTGGTCGAAGTAATCGAGGATCACCCGGCTGTCGTGCAATACCGAACCGTCGGCCAGGCGCAGGGCCGGGATCTTGCCGGTGGGGTTGCCTTGCACCACATCGGCGTCCGGGGTGATGGGCGTGGGCATGCAAGCGTGCAGGGCCACGCGGTCTTGTTGGCCGGTCTCGATCAGCAGCACACGGACTTTGCGCACGAAGGGTGACGCTGGGTTGTGGAACAAGGTCATGCTGGGCGCGGACATGGGCATTCCTCGAGGTGAATTGTGGCTAGCCTAGAGGGTTGTGCGGTGCCTGGCGAGGGGGCCACGTTGTTTTTGCGGCCTCATCGCAGGCAAGCCAGCTCCCACATTGGACGGCGTTCCCAGGTCAAAATGTGGGAGCCGGCTTGCCTGCGATAGCGACCTCAGCCGCGCCGCTTAACCAACCCCCATACACCCATCATTGCCGGTATCCCGAGCCCGATCCAACTCAACGAATCCCACCACCCATCCCCCAGCAGCGCTGCAAATAACCCGGCGGCACTGAGCAGGCCAATCCCCAGTGGTATGGCAAACACCTTCCAGAAATTCGACTGCCGCGGCTTCATACCCTGGCCGCCTTGCGCCGTACAATCCATAAGTAAATGCCGCTGACCAGCACGATGATGGTCAACACATCCAGCACCGCCCACAGGACTTTCATCGGCATGCCGCCGTAATCACCAAAATGCAGGGGTTGGGACATGCCCATGGCGTCCATGTACCACGGCCGTTCGGCGATGGCAGTGACGGCCAGGGTGCTGGCGTCGATCAGGACCGGTGTCAGCAAATGGGAGGTCAGGTGCGTGCTGCCTTTCATGAACACAGCGTAGTGATGTTCGCTGGAGAAGCGTGTGCCGGGGAAGGCGATAAAGTCTGGCTCCATACCCGGTGCGGCCTTGGCGGCAATGCTCAACAGCTCGGTGGCGGGTGCGCGCTGGGTCAGCGGCGGGGCGTTCTTGTAGGGTTCGATCATGGCGCTGAGGCTGTCCTCGCGCCACGCCGCGATGATCAGGTCGGCGCAGGCGCTGATCACGCCAGTCACACCCACCACCAGCGCCCAGGTCAGGGTGACCACGCCGATCAGGTTGTGCAGGTCGAGCCAGCGCAGGCGGGTGGACTTATCCTGGCGCACCGTGGCGAACTTCAAGCGACGCATGAACGGCAGGTACAACACCGTGCCCGAGATAATCGCCAGCACAAACAGAATGCCCATGAACGCCAGCAATAACTTGCCCGGCAGCCCGGCAAACATATCCACATGCAGGCGCAGCAGGAACAGGGTGAAGCCCCCATTGGCAGACGGCATTTCGACGGTTTCGCCAGTGCGGGCATCGAGCATGAAGGTGTACGACGAGTTCGGCTCCGTGCCTGCTGTGGCCGCCATGATCGCGATCACGCCGTTGTTGTCGTCTTCGTCCCAGGCCAGGTACTGCATGGCCTCGCCGGGGCGATGGGCCTGGGCTTTAGCCACAAGCTGCTCAAGGTTGAGCCGGGGCGTATCGGCGGGCATCTGCGCCAGTTCGGGCTCATTGCCCAGCAGGTGGTCGATCTCGTGGTGAAACACCAACGGCAGGCCGGTGAGGGCGAGCAGCAGCAGGAATACGGTGCAGATCAGGCTGGTCCAGGTGTGGATGAAGGACCAGCGGCGGATGGTTTTGCTTTTCATCACGGCTCCAAAGGCAAAAGGGCCGCGGTTCAGGCGGCCCTTTATCAGCGGTTTTTCACCGTCTTAGAATTTGTAGTTCACGCTGGCTACTACGTTACGTTGGTCGCCGTAGTAGCAGTAGAAACCATCGCAGGTGGACAGATAGTCCTTGTTGAAGATGTTCTTGGCGTCGACGGCCACCGTTACACCCTTCATGGCATTGCTTACACGGCCAAGGTCGTAATGCACCGAGGCGTCGTAGACGGTGTAGGACCCTACGTGGCCGAGTTCGGTGTTGGCAGCGTTGCCGTAAGTGTCACCGACATACCGTACGCCCGCACCTACACCGAAACCGTCCAGCGGACCGCTGCGCCAGGTGTAGTCAGCCCATCCTGTGGCTTGATTGCGAGGCAACTGGTTCAGACGATTTCCTTTTTCAGCGGCTGCGCCTTGGGTGATTTCGCTATCGTTATAGGTGTAGGAGCCCACCAGCTTTAGGCTTTCAGTAACGTCTGCGCTTGCTTCAAGTTCCAGGCCGCGAACCCGAACCTCGCCAACTTGGCGCGTGATGCTGCCCTCTGTAACCGAGGTGTTCTGCTGAGTCAGGTCGAACACCGCTGCGGTAAACAAGGCTTTGGTGCCAGGTGGCTGGTATTTGACACCGACTTCGTATTGCTTGCCCTCAGTTGGTTTGAAAGCCCCAGTGCTGGCTACTTGAGTGCCCGAACCCGCTTGGAATGATTCGGCGTAAGACAAGTATGGAGTAATGCCGTTTTCGAAGACGTAGCTCAGCGCGGCGTTACCGCTGAAATGCTTGTCACGTTGGGTATTGGTGGCGTCGTTCAAGTTGTGGAAGGTGGTGCCTGTGTGTACCCAGTCCTCGCGTCCGCCGAGAGTCAAGCGCCAGTTATCGAGGGCCATTTGGTCTTGAACGTATAGACCGGTCTGCTGGGTTTTTTGGTTGTAGTCGTACATGGTGAAGTACTGGACCTTGGAAAAGTCCTGCCCGTACACCGGTCGATTGAAGTTAATGGTGGGCACACCGCCTGAACCCCATAGCCAGCGTGCATTGCTGTCGGAGCGCTGGTGGTCGAGACCAAGCAATAGGGTATGACTTACAGGACCGGTCTGGAAGTTAGCTTGAAAATTGTTATCGACTGCGAACTGTCCGATGTCCTCATCGACCTTGCCGGCGGAGCGACTTACGTTGCCGTCGGCATCAACTGCAGCTTCCGGGCCATTCGGAAAAAACGCACCCCCGGCGGTAAGGCCCTGGAACGACAAGTCGTTCTTGGTATATCGCAGGTTCTGGCGGAACTGCCAAGTGTCGTTCAAGCGCGTTTCAAACGCGTAGCCCAGTGCGTAGTAAGTGCGGTCATAGAACTCCCAGTCTGGATCGCCTAGGTTCTTATGATGGGAAATCTTGCCGGCTGGCGAGCTTAATTTAGTGCCTTGCAGCGGCAGGAACTGACCGGTGATACCGGTATCGTCGCGAGTAAATTGGGTGAGCAAGGTCAGCTTGGTGTCGTCGTTAATATTCCATGTGAGACTGGGGGCAACGTTGTATCGCTTGTCCGGGATGTGGTCTACCGCCGTATTGCTGTCGCGCACGACGCCACTGATTCGGTAGAGGAACTGGCCTTCGTCGTCGATTTTGCCGGTGCTATCGAAGTTGATCTGCTTGTGGTTGTTGCTGCCTGCCTGCACTTCAATCTCGTTTGAGCTTTCGGCGTCGGGGCGACGGCTAACCATATCCAGCAAGCCGCCGGGTGGCGTTTGCCCGTAGACCGACGAAGCGGGGCCTCGCAGCACGGCGATGCGTTCCAGATTCCAAGTATCGATTTTCGGCGTGGCGTAGTTACCCTTGGGCAAAGGCAGACCATCGAGGAATTGGGTCGGGACAAAACCGCGAACCAGTAACCAATCACTGCGCGAATCGGAGCCATAGCCACTGCTCTGCACGCCAGCGGTGTAGCGCAGGGCGTCATTAAGGTTGAGAACGGAGCGGTCTTCCATTTGCTGGCGAGTAATGACCGTGACGGAACGGGGCAGCTCGGCGATAGGAGTATCAGTCTTTGTGCCCGCCGCTGTGCGAGTAGCGACATAGCCATCCACCGGCCCCCAAGCACTTTCATAGTTACCCTGGGCAATAATGTTGGTCTCGGGCAACGCCACAACCCCTTGCGGAATCGCGGCCAAGGTAAAAGTCCGCGCCGTACTTTGCTCCAACTGCAACCCCGTCCCCCGCAAGGCCTCACGCAACGCGCCCTGCGCATCGAACTGGCCTTTGACCGGCGCCGAGGTCTTGCCGGCGGCGAGTGCGGGGTTGAGGGTCAGCGCCAGGCCGGCCTGGCTGGCGATCTGGTTCAGGGTGGTGGCCAGGGGCGCAGCGGGCAGGTTATAGGCGCGCACGCTGGAGGCTTGTTCGGCGGCGATCAGCGGGGTGCTGGCGAGCGGGGCGCTGAGGGCGATCGCCACGGCTAACAGGCTGGGGCGCAACAAGGTGTCTAGCGTGCGGGACATAAGGGCGGCTCCTGAATGGAAATATTTCTCAATTGCCTAGGTGCCGAGCGAGAATCGAAAAGTGATAGGGGTGAGTGAAAATATTTTTCGCAGGTGCGCTTGAGGGCCTCATCGCAGGCAAGCCAGCTCCCACAGTTGATGGTGTTCGCAGTTCAAAATGTGGGAGCTGGCTTGCCTGCGATAGCAATCGCCCAGGCACAGGACCTAAGGCTTACCCTTGACGGTCACCCACCACGGCGTGTGCTGCTCGATCTGCACCGGCAGAGTCGGCAACAGCGCATTCAATGCCAAGGTGGTGTCGTGCAGCGGGAAACTGCCGGTGATGCGCAGGTCGGCCACATTCTTATCCACACCCAGGTAGCCGGTGCGATAGCGCGCCAACTCCGCGATCACATCCCCCAGCCGGGCGTTGTCGACCACCAGCATGCCGCGGGTCCAAGCATCGGTGGCCGGGGTGACGGCCAGCAGCGGGCCAAGGCCGTCGCTGCGCATCAGCACCTGCTGGCCCGCCTTGAACACCTGTTCCTGGTGCAACGCCTCGGGCTGGGCGGCCACGGCTGACTGCAACACACTCAGGCGCGTGGCGTCGTCTTCGCGTTTGACGATAAACCGAGTGCCCAGCGCCCGCAGGCTGCCGTCGCGGGTTTGCACGTAGAACGGGCGTGAATCGTTGTGGCCGGTTTCGATGAGGATTTCGCCTGCCTGCAACACGATCAAGCGGCGTGTTTCGTCGAAGCGCACATCAATGGCGCTATGGGTGTTGAGGTTGACCCGCGTGCCGTCCTCCAGTTTCAGCATGCGTTGCTCACCCGTGGCGGTGCGTTGGTCGGCCAGCCAATAGTGGATAGGTACGTAACGCTCACCGGCAAACAGCGCCAGGCCCCACACCAGCACTATACTGGCCAGGCCCCGGCCCAGTTTGCGCACGCGTTGGCGGATGCCGTGGCGCGATTGCAGCAACGCCGCCCGGGCCGGGCCCGAGGCCACGCTGAAACGCTGGTCGAGCATGCCCAACTGGCGCCAGGCGCGCGCATGTTCCTCATCGCTGGCCAGCCACTTGCTGAACTCTTCCTGTTCCACCGCGTTGCCGTTGCCCGAGTCGAGGGACAGTTGCCAGGCAATCGCGGCATCCAGCACGCGCGACGACACCGGTTTGGAACCGATGGCGGTCACGACGGCTCGCCATACAGTGCGATGTAGCACTGGCGAATGCCCTGGGCCAGGTATTGGCGCACGCGGGGCACTGACACGCCCAGGCGCTGGGCGATTTCGGCGTGGCCCAGGCCGTCGAGGCGGTTATAGAGGAACGCGGCGCGGGCCTTGCTAGACAATTTGCCGAGCAGGCGGTCGATGGCCTTGAGGTCTTCGAGGATCAGTTGCTGGGCTTCCGGCGAAGGCTGTTCGCTTTCCGGGATCAGCATCAATTCGGTGAGGTAGGCCTGCTCCAAAGCTGCACGACGGAAGTAGTCGAACAGCAAACCCTTGGCGATCGCCACCAGGAACGCCCGCGGTTCGCGGGGCTCGCGCAACTCATCACGGCCCAGCAGGCGCATGAAGGTGTCCTGGCTCAGGTCTTCGGCACGGCTCGGGCACGCCACGTTACGTCGCAGCCAAGCCAACAGCCAGCCACGGTGGTCGCGATATAACGCACCAACAAGCTCACTGCGTGGGGTCTGGACCGACGACAAGGCATCACCGAATAAACAAGAGGTTTAAACTAACGAGAATTATTCGCGATTGTCGCAGAGGCGTGGAGTGGGCGCAATTGGCGTCTGTCGGGAGATCGTTCCCACGCTCTGCGTGGGAATGCATCCTGCGATGCTCCGCGTCGGGCGCGAAGCGTTAAAGGGAAGGCGCTTGTTGGCGCCGTTTCCATTGGGCCAAACGCGCTTGCAGCGCCTGGGGCGTGTCGATCTGTTGCTGTCGCGCACGGCTGAACAGGATCAGCATCAGCTCCGCTGTCGCCAGCGCATCGGCGCTGGCGTGATGGCGTTCGCCGGCCTGTAGCCTGAAGTGGTTGAGCCAGTCATCCAGCCCGGCCTCGCGAATGTGCGCCTCGGGGCACAACAGCGGGGCCAGGTCAGCCACATCCAGGAATGGGTGGGCCAGGCGATACCCCAGGCTGTCCTTGAGCGCCCGGCACAGCATGTGTTGATCAAACGGCGCATGAAAGGCCAGCAGTGGACTGTCGCCCACGAACGCCATGAAATCCAGCAACGCCTCGGCCGGGTCGCTGCCGGCGGCGATTGCACTGGGCCCCAGCCCATGGATCAGCACACTGGGGCTGAGCTTGGTGTCGGTGCGCTGCAGGGTGCGTTCGAACAGTTGGGAGAAATCCACCGCACCGTCCTCGATGACCACGGCGCCGATGGACAGCACCTGGTCGCGGTGCAGGTTCAGGCCGCTGGTTTCCAGGTCGACCACCACCCAGCGCTGGCTGCGCAATGGGCCATCGCCCAGTTCGGCGGGCGTGGGTAACTGCTCCAGGCGCTGCTGCTGCGCGGTGCTGAGCCCAGGCTTTTTGGCGCGCAGCCAGCCAAACAAACTCACAGTTGATACCGCAAGCTCAGGCTGCTTTGCAGGCGTTGGGCCTGGCGCAGAGACTCACGCAGGATGCGCCTGTCCAGGTGGTTGAGGCTGTCGGGGTCGACGCGGTTGGAATAGGGCAGGTTCTCGCGGGTCTGCAATTGATGCTGCTGCATGCGGGTCTGCTGGATAAAGTGGTAGGCCTCTTCATAGGCGGCGCCATCCAGGGGTTCGATCACGGCCTTGTCCACCAATTGGCGCAGGCGTTCCAGGGTGTTGTTGGCGTGGATGCCATTGGCCAGGGCCAACAGGCGCGCGCCGTCTACAAAGGGCGTGAGGCCCTGCACCTTGAGGTCGAGGGTGGCTTTTTCGCCATTTTTGCGGGTCAGCACGAACTCGCGGAAACGCCCCACCGGCGGGCGTCGCAGCAGCGCATTTTCGGCCAGCATCCGCTGGAACAAGCGGTTATCCGCCACCTGGTCGAGAATGCCCTGGCGCAGTTGCTCGCAACCGCGCTCGTCGCCCCACACCACGCGCAAGTCAAAATAGATGCTTGAGCCCAGCAGGTTTTCTGGCGTCGCCTCACGAATGAACGCGCCGAAGCGCCGCGCCCACTCCACGCGAGACAAGCACAGCTCGGGGTTGCCGGCCATGATATTGCCCTTACATAGGCTGAAGCCGCACAGCGCCAGGCTTTGGTTGATGTGCTGCGCCAGGGGCAACAAGCGGCCACGAAAGTCGGCGGCTTCGACGGCGTCCTTGGCCTCGAACAGGATGCCGTTGTCCTGGTCGGTGTACAGCGTTTGTTCGCGGCGGCCTTCGCTGCCAAAACACAGCCAACTGAAAGGCACGCCGGGGTCGCCTTTTTCCGCGAGGGTCAGCTCGATCACCCGGCACACGGTGTGGTCGTTGAGCAGCGTAATGATGTGGGTGATCTGGGTGGATGAGGCGCCATGGGCGAGCATGCGCTCCACCAACTGGCCGATTTCACCGCGAATCGCCACCAGGTTTTCCACCCGGGGTGCATTGCGGATGGTGCGGGCCAGGTGCACCAGGTCCACACGCTGCAAGGAGAACAAGTCACGCTCGGAGACCACGCCACACAGGCGCTGGTCTTGCACCAGGCACACGTGGGCGATATGCCGCTCGGTCATGGCGATGGCCGCATCGAAAGCGCTGTGTTCCGGGCTCAAGTAAAACGGTGCCTGGGTCATGTGCCCGGCAATGCTCTGGCTGAAGTCGCTGGTGCCATCGGCGACCACCTGGCGCAGATCTCGCAGGGTGAAGATGCCCAGGGGCGCCTTGTGTTCGTTGACGATCACAATGCTGCCGACCTGCTGTTCGTGCATCAAAGTCACTGCTTCGCGCAACGGCGTGTGCGAGCTGCAGGTGACCGGGTGGCGCATGGCCAATTCACCCAGGCGGGTATTCAAGGAGTATTGGGTGCCGAGGGTTTCCACGGCTTTTTGCTGTACCTGCTGGTTGACCTGGTCGAGCAGGCTGCTGACCCCGCGCAAGGCGAAATCACGAAACGGGCTGGACAGCGCGAACAGCTTGATAAAGGCCGGCTTGTTCAGTTGCAGGCAAAAGGTGTCTTCAGCGGCTTTGTGTTCTGTGCGGGTCGCGCGTTCACCCAGCAAGGCGGCGAGGGGGAAGCATTCGCCGGTGGCGATTTCAAAGGTGGTGTCCGCCGAGTCTGGGCGCTCGCCCACGACCCGCCCCTGTTTGACGATATAAAAATGCTCGACCGGGCCGCCCGACGGTTTGAGGATGCTGTCGCCAGGGCCGTAGAAACGCAGCTGGCACTGTTCCACCAGGAAGGCCAGGTGCGCCTGCTCCATCTGATTGAACGGCGGGAAGCGTTGCAGGAATTGCAGGGTGCCGTGGATGTTCTGCAACACCGCGGTTTTACCCGCCTGTGCGAATGCATCAGCTTTACTCATAACAGTGACCGCAGTGTTTTTGTCGTTATCGTGCTGCATGGTCGACTCCTGCGCGGTGGGTGCCCATTGGACGTAAGTCTAGGTCGAGGAATACCGCGCAAAACTAGGGAAAAACCTTACATGACAATCGTCCAAAACCCGTAGAAAGCCCACTAGGCAAACTTTCCGACGAAGTGCACATTGTTCGCCCTTCCGCAGATGTCTGACGAGTGTGCTGGGAGATTGATGAGAACTGCTGAGAAACGTATGTCCGACCACGATATTTTGAGTGATGCCGAGCGCGAGGCGCTGAGCGCCGTGATGCTGGAGCCCGACTTACCCCCCCAACGCGTATTGATCGTGGACGACGACAAGGACGCGCGTGAACTGTTGGCGGAAATCCTTGGGCTCGACGGTATTCGCTGCATGACTGCCGAAAGTGGCGAGGCTGCGTGGGATTTGTTGAAGACGAGCAGTTCCATCGGTTTGCTGATCACCGACCTGCGCATGGCGCCCAGCAATGGCCTGGAATTGATCCGCCAGGTGCGTGAGTCCACCCGTGCGGCGTTGCCGATCATCATCATGTCTGGAGACGCGGAAGCGCCGGATGTGATTGATGCGATGCATTTGAGCGTGGTGGATTTCTTGCTCAAGCCGATTGATAGCGTGAAGTTGGCGAAGTTGGTGAAGCGGGAGTTGGGGATGGTGCCCTGAGTGTGGGGTGACTGGCCTGGCCTCTTCGCGGGCAAGCCCGGCTCCCACATTTGAAATGCATTCCCCTGTGGGAGCTGGCTTGAACTGCGATTCAGGCAACGCGGTCTAACTGACACTGATAAAAAAGCCCTGATCTTTCGATCAGGGCTTTTTTCATTTACAGGCCGTTCTTGGCCTTGAACTCCCGACGCCTGCGGTGCAACACAGGCTCGGTATAGCCGTTAGGCTGCTTGGTCCCTTCAATCACCAACTCCACCGCTGCCTGGAACGCGATATTGCTGTCGAAATCCGGAGCCAATGGGCGGTACAACGCATCCCCGGCATTCTGGCGGTCTACCACGGGCGCCATGCGCTTGAGGCTTTCCATCACTTGAGTTTCGTTGACGATGCCGTGGCGCAGCCAGTTGGCGATGTGCTGGCTGGAAATACGCAGGGTGGCGCGGTCTTCCATCAGCCCGACATCATTGATGTCCGGCACCTTGGAGCAGCCCACACCCTGGTCGATCCAGCGCACTACATAGCCGAGGATGCCCTGGGCGTTGTTGTCCAGTTCGTTGCGGATCTCTTCTTCGGACCAATCGGTGTTGCTGGCCAAAGGAATGGTGAGGATATCGTCCACCGAGGCGCGCTCGCGCTTGGCCAGTTCGGCCTGGCGGGCAAACACATCGACCTTGTGATAGTGCAAAGCATGCAAGGCCGCGGCGGTTGGCGAAGGTACCCAGGCGGTGTTGGCGCCGGCCAGTGGGTGAGCGATTTTCTGCTCGAGCATCGCCGCCATCAGGTCGGGCATGGCCCACATGCCTTTACCGATCTGTGCACGACCTTGCAGGCCGGTGCTCAGGCCGATATCGACGTTCCAGTTCTCATAGGCGCCGATCCATTTTTCCGCCTTCATGGCCGCCTTGCGCACCATCGCGCCGGCTTCCATGGAGGTGTGGATTTCATCGCCAGTGCGGTCGAGGAAACCGGTGTTGATAAACACCACACGCTCGCTGGCCGCCTTGATACAGGCCTTGAGGTTGACCGTGGTGCGGCGCTCCTCGTCCATGATCCCGACTTTGAGGGTGTTGCGCGCCAGGTTCAGCACCTCTTCGATGCGACCGAACAGTTCGTTGGTGAACGCGGCTTCTTCCGGGCCGTGCATCTTCGGTTTCACGATGTACACCGAACCGGTGCGGCTGTTCTTGCGTGTGTTGTTGCCGTTGAGGCTGTGGATCGCCGCCAGGCTGGTGATCAGGCCGTCGAGGATGCCTTCGGGCACTTCGTTGCCGTCTTTATCCAGGATCGCGTCGATGGTCATCAAGTGGCCAACGTTGCGCACGAACAACAGCGAACGGCCGTGCAGGGTCACGTCGCTGCCATCCACGCCGGTGTAGACGCGGTCAGGGTTCATGGTGCGGGTGAAGGTCTGGCCGCCCTTGGCCACTTCTTCGGCCAGGTCGCCCTTCATCAGGCCGAGCCAGTTGCGGTAGATCACCACTTTGTCATCGGCGTCCACGGCGGCGACGGAGTCTTCGCAGTCCATGATGGTGGTCAGCGCGGCTTCCATCAGCACGTCTTTGACGCCGGCAGCGTCGGTCTGGCCGACTGGGGTGCTGGCGTCGATCTGGATCTCGAAGTGCAGGCCATTGTGCTTGAGCAGGATCGCAATCGGCTCGGCCGCAGGGCCCTGGAAACCGATCAACTGGGCATCGTCACGCAGGCCGCTGTTGCTGCCGCCTTTGAGGCTGACGATCAGCTTGCCATCGACGATCTTGTAGCCGGTGGAATCGACGTGGCTGCCGGCGCTGAGCGGTGCGGCTTCGTCGAGGAAGGCGCGGGCGAAGGCAATCACCTTGTCGCCACGCACTTTGTTATAGCCCTTGCCCTTCTCGGCGCCGTTGGCTTCGCTGATGGCGTCGGTGCCATACAGCGCGTCGTACAGCGAGCCCCAGCGCGCATTCGAGGCATTCAGGGCGAAACGGGCATTCATCACCGGCACGACCAGCTGTGGGCCGGCCATGCGTGCGATCTCATCATCGACGTTTTGGGTCGAGGCCTGGAAGTCTGCGGCTTCTGGCAGCAGGTAGCCGATGTCTTGCAGGAACGCTTTGTAGGCCACCGGGTCATGGGCCTGGCCTGCGTGGGTCTGGTGCCAGGTATCGATCCGCGCCTGGAAGTCGTCGCGTTTGGCGAGTAGGGCTTTGTTCTTCGGGGCCAGGTCATGGATGACCTTGTCGGCACCGGCCCAGAACTGGTCGGCAGTGATGCCGGTACCGGGAATGGCTTCGTTGTTCACGAAGTCGAACAGGACTTTGGCGACCTGCAGGCCACCGACTTGAACGTGTTCAGTCATTGCTTGCCTCACTCTGCGGAGCTTATGCGCTTTTTCAGATTTTCATTATGTAGTGCACGGTTGGGCATACTACATGATGACTTGCGGTTGTGAAAATTAGACTAAATACGTCGTTTAGCGACCCACTTTGGTCGTACGGTCACAGCGGAGAACCGGATGTTCTCAAAAAACTATGAGATTGTTCCAGATAAATATAAAAATGGTACACGATTTGTCTGTGGGAGCTGGCTTGCCTGCGACGGCCGTTGACGATCACGCATACGTTCTGGATAAACGCGGCATGTCTATAATCGAGGATCAACCAACCGAGGGACTGCGCCATGGACCATCTTGTACTCACTATTATCGCCGCCGACAAACCCGGCCTGGTTGAACGCATCGCGCAGAACATTGCCAGCCATGGTGGTAACTGGCTGGAAAGCCGCATGGCGCACATGGCCGGGCAGTTTGCCGGGATTCTGCGGGTCAGTGTGCCGAGCGAGCAGCGCCAGGCATTGGTGGGATCGTTGGAGGATTTATCCACCCACGGCATTCGCGTGTTGGTGGGTGAGGGCAGCAGCGGCCAGGCATCGGCGTCCAAGCCGATCCTGATGACCCTGGTGGGCAATGATCGCTCGGGCATCGTGCGCGAGATCACCGCGCTGTTGAGCCAGCAGGGTGTCAACCTGGAACGCCTGAGCACCGATGTGCGCCCGGCGCCCATGAGCGGTGATCCGCTGTTCAACGCCGAGGCGTTGTTGCAAGTGCCGGCCACGCTGTCGTTGGAAACCTTGCAAGAGGCTTTGGAAACCTTGGCCGATGACTTGATGGTGGAGTTACGTCAGGAGGAGTAACGATCCACAGGGTTATGCATCGAAATCTTGCATGGGCCTGTGGATAACCTGTAGAGACCCGATGCCAGGCCACGCCCGCCGGGCATCTGCGCAAGTTGAGCAAAAAACGAGCAGTTTCAAGGGCTTGTGCACAAATGGCGGGGATCAGGTTGTGGATAACCTTGGGGTGGAACGCTGCAAGCCACGAATGCTGTGGCTTGCAGAGGGTTGTACGTTATTTGATCAGCGTTTGCGCACGGTCAGCCAGGCATCCAGGCTGTACACCACCAACCCGGCCCAGATAAAGGCGAAGGCGATCAACGTGCTCGGCGCCAAGTGTTCACCGAACAGCAGCACGGCTTCGAGCAATACCAGCGTCGGCGCCACATACTGCAAAAAGCCCAGGGCGGTGTAGGGCAAATGCCGTGCGGCGGCGTTGAAGCACACCAGGGGAATCAGCGTCACCGGGCCTGCGGCCACCAGCCACCAGGCCTCGGAGGTGCTCCAGAACGCCAGTTGCGCGCTGTGGGCGGTCCGGTTGAACAGCAACCAGGCGACGGCAATCGGTACCAGCATCCAGGTTTCCACCACCAGCCCTGGCAGCGCCTTGACCGGTGCCTGCTTGCGGATCAAACCGTAGAAGCCAAACGTCAGCGCCAGTGCCAACGACACCCACGGCAGGCTACCGACCTGCCACACCTGCTGCGCCACACCCGCCGCAGCCAACCCGACAGCCACCCACTGCAAACGACGCAGGCGCTCGCCGAGGATCAGCATGCCCAGCAGCACATTCACCAGCGGGTTGATGTAATAACCCAGGCTGGCTTCAAGCATGCGCCCGGTGTTCACCGACCACACATAGGTCAGCCAGTTAGCGGCAATCAACGAACCACTGAGGGCCAGGATCGCCAGACGCTTGGGGTTGTCGCGCAGCTCGCGAAACCAGCCGGGATGTTTCCACACCATCAGCAACAGCCCACCGAACAGCGCCGACCACAACACGCGGTGCACGATGATCTCGGCGGCGGGCACGCTGGCGATGGCTTTGAAGTAGAGCGGGAACAGACCCCAGATGACATAGGCGCTCAGGCCCAGGATGTACCCCTTGCGAGGGTTGGCGGCTTGCATTGCAGAATCCTTGCTTAGGCAGCTAACAAAGCGCAATTGTAAGGATATTTGTCAGACAACGCTCGTTCCCACGCTCTGCGTGGTAACGCCGCCTTGGACGCTCTGCGTCTGCTCTTAAATCGTGACGCGGAGCGTCACAGGATGCGCGCCCACGCAGAGCGTGGGGGCGAGCATGGACAGCCAGCTCCCACAGGAGGCAGGGCCAGGTCAGAAGAGCTTCAGCGGTTCTTCATTGAGCGCCGACAGTTGCTCGCGCAACGCCAGCACCTGGTCGCCCCAATACCGTTCGCTGCCAAACCACGGAAAGCTATGGGGGAATGCGGGATCGTCCCAGCGTCGCGCCAGCCAGGCACTGTAGTGCATCAGGCGCAGGGCGCGCAGTGGTTCGATCAGCGCCAGTTCGCGGGGGTCGAAGTCGTGGAATTCCTGGTAGCCGTCCATCAGTTCCGAGAGCTGGCCGAGGCATTCCTGGCGGTCGCCAGCCAGCATCATCCACAGGTCTTGCACCGCCGGGCCCATGCGGCAGTCATCCAGGTCGACGATATGGAACATCTCGTCGCGGCACATCATGTTGCCGGGGTGGCAGTCACCGTGCATGCGGATGTTCTTGTGCGGCGTGGCCTTGTAAACCTCTTCCACACGCTTGAGCAGGTCGCGGGCCACGGACTCGTAGGCCGGCAACAGGCTTTTGGGAATGAAGTTGCCTTCAAGCAAGGTGGTGAGGGAGTCGTGACCGAAGTTCTTCACCCCCAGGGCTTCGCGGTGTTCGAACGGGCGGGTGGAGCCCACCGCGTGCAAACGCCCGAGCAGTTGCCCAAGTCGGTAAAGCTGATCGAGGTTGCCCGGCTCTGGTGCGCGGCCGCCACGGCGGGGAAACAGGGTGAAGCGGAAACCTGCGTGTTCGAACAGGCTCTGACCGTTGTGGACCAACGGGGCGACCACCGGTACATCGCACTCGGCCAGTTCGAAGGTGAAGCGGTGTTCTTCCAGGATCGCCTCGTTGGTCCAGCGCTGGGGGCGATAGAACTTGGCGATCAGCGGTTCGGCGTCTTCGATGCCCACTTGGTACACACGGTTTTCGTAGCTGTTGAGCGCTAGAACTCGCGCGTCGCTGAGAAAACCGATGCTTTCGACGGCGTCGAGCACCAGGTCTGGGGTGAGTGTTTCAAACGGGTGGGCCATGCGAACTCCTGCGCGCAGCAGGGCGCCGCGTCCGGCCGGGTATGGTAACAGCATAGATAGGCGGTGGCTGTGCGGACGCCTTCGCAGGCAAGCCAGCTCCCACACTGGCATGTATTTACACATCGAGATGTGGGAGCTGGCTTGCCTGCGATAGCGGCCTATCAGGCGCCTACGATCCCGCCGTCATCCCGTCGAATCGCCATCACCGAGGAGCGCGGCTTGCCGTTGGGCAGGTGTTCCGGCCAGGTCGAACCACCGGTTTCCCCTGGGTGCTGAATGCCCACGAACAGCGTCTTCTGGTCCGGCGAAAAACTGATCCCCGTCACTTCACACGCCACCGGCCCCACCATGAAACGACGGATTTCACCGGTGCTCGGGTCGGCACACAGCATCTGGTTATTGCCCATGCCCGCAAAGTCGCCGGCGTTGCTGTAGTCGCCATCGGTGAGGATCCACAGGCGCCCGGCTTTGTCGAAGCCCAGGCCGTCGGGGCTGTTGAACATGTTTTGCGGGTTGATGTTGGACGAGCCGCCCTTGGGGTTGCCGGCATGTACGCCGGGGTTGCCGGCCACTACGAACAAGTCCCAGGTGAAGTCCGTGGCACCGTGGTTATCGGCGTCGGCTTTCCAGCGCAGGATCTGGCCGTAGACGTTTTTCTCCCGTGGGTTGGGGCCGCCTACGGGCTGGCCCTCTTCGCCGCGCTTGGCGTTGTTGGTCAGGGTGCAGTAGACCTGGCCGTCGGTGGGGCTGACCACGATCCATTCCGGGCGGTCCATGCGTGTGGCTTTCACCACGCTGGCGGCCAGGCGCGCGTGAATCAGCACCTCGGCCTGGTTGGCGAACCCGCTGCTGGCGTCGATGCCGTTTTTGCCATGGGTGAGTTCAACCCACTGGCCTTTGCCCTTGGGGTGGTCGGCGTTGCCGTCGCCCGCGTCGAAGATCGCCACGTACAAGGTGCCGTGGTCGAGCAGGTCTTTGTTGGCCTTGGGGTTGTTGTGGTTGATCTGGTCGCGGCTGACGAACTTGTAGATGAATTCACCACGCTCATCGTCGCCCATGTACACCACGGCGCGGCCGTCACGGGTTTCGGCGAGGGCTGCGTTCTCGTGCTTGAAGCGGCCCAGGGCCGTGCGCTTGACCGGGGTGGATTGCGGATCGAACGGGTCGATTTCCACCACCCAGCCATGGCGATTGAGTTCGTTGGGGTTCTTGGCCATGTCAAAGCGCGGGTCGTGCTGATGCCAGTTGATGTCCTTGCTGGCGGCCACCACGCCGTAGCGCTTCTGCCCGGCGTCGAAGGTTTGCTGCGGGTTGCTGCTGCCAAAGCAATCGGTGAAGTTTTCTTCGCAGGTCAGGTAAGTGCCCCACGGCGTCTTGCCGTTAGCGCAGTTCTGGAACGTGCCGAGGACTTTTTTGCCGGTCTTGTCGGCGCTGGTTTTCAGCCAATCATGGCCGGCAGCAGGGCCGCTCAAGCGGAGCGGTGAATTGCCGTGGATGCGCCGGTTGTAGCGCGAGTCCTGGACGAACTGCCAGGTGTCACCCTGGCGGCGTACTTCGATCACCGACACGCCTTCGCTGGCCAGGGCTTTGCGCACGTCTTCGGCCGATTGCGGCGCGCCGCCGTGGGCGTAGAGGTAGCGGTAGTTGGTGTATTCGTTGTTGATCGCCATCAGCGCGCGGTTGTCGTCGCCGGAGAATGGAAACAGGCTCATGCCGTCGTTGTTGTCGCCGAACTGTTGTTCCTGGGCCTTGGCGGTGCCATGGCCGGACGGGTCGAAAGCCGGGGCGTGCTTGTGCAGGGGCTGGCCCCAACTGATCAGCACCGAAGCGCTGTAGCCCGGTGGCAGGGTGATGGTATCGCTGGTGGCAGCGGCAATGCTGGTGAACCCGAGCAGCGGGCTGGCGGAAGCGGCATTCACCGCCAGCGCGCTACGGCTCAACAGGTTGCCGCCAAGGAACATCGCGGCGCCGCAGAGGGCGCCTGCGCCGATAAAGCGACGGCGGGTCAGGCCCACCATCTGTTCAAGGTCGGTGGCTTGGTTTTCTTCTAATAGGCTCATCACAGGCTCCTTAAGGTTTTTGCAGACACCTTAAGCAGCGCTTGTGACCGAATTGTTGCAGCTTGAAGACGCGGGCCCGTTACACCGGGGTGCCGAGCAATACATGGCTGGGTGCAAACTGCACGCGGATCGGCTGGCCCTGCGCTGCGTCGATGGCCTTGAGTGCGACGGGCTGCGCCAGCGCGCACAACACTTGGCCGTTGGGCAGGGTGATACGTACCTCGCTGGGGCCGTCTTCGGCGGCGCGAATGGTCTCGATACTGCCTTCCAGGCAATTGTGTCCAAGTGTTTCGGTTTGCCCCTCCGCCAGTAATTCCAGCCATCCGGCCTTGATCAGCGCGACCACTTCCACGCCGGTCTGCAGTTCCAGGCGCAGGGTGCTGTCGTGTGTAATCTGCGCGTCGAGGTGCAGGCCTCCGGCCAGTTGCAGGCGGATCATGTCGTTGTGGCCATGGCTCTCTATGGCGCTGACCTGGCCGTGCAATTGGTTGCGCGCGCTGGTGCGCAGCATCAAGCGGCCCAGCAGGTTGAAGTCGCTGGCCGCTTCGTCCGAGCCAAGGATTTCGGCCTGAAGCAGTTGCAGGCGCTGATAGAGGCGCAGGACCCGTTCGCCTTCCTGAGTCAGTTTGGCGCCGCCACCGCCCCTGCCACCGACGCTGCGTTGCACCAGCGGTTTTTGCGCCAGGTTGTTCAGCTCATCAATGGCGTCCCAGGCGGCCTTGTAACTCAACCCGGCACTCTTGGCCGCACGGGTGATGGAACCTTGCTCAGCGATATGCCCCAGCAAGGCAATGCGCTGGGGGCGGCGGATGATGTGTTGGTTGAGAGGGCTGGGCACAGACATGGCAGATACGCTTGGGTGAGATGCGCCGACGTTGCCGCGCTGGCGCAGGGGAGTCAAGTCAGCTGCCGGGCTTGGGCGTACGGGCCAGGCAATACACGTCCACCTGGCGTGCGCCGGCATTTATCAACAAGCGCGCCAAGCCGTGGGCGGTGGCGCCGGTGGTGAGGACGTCGTCTACCAGCGCCACATGTTGCCCGGCAACCCGGATGCCGGGGGCCAGTGCGAAGGCGTTGAGCAGGTTGCGTTTGCGGGTCTTGGCATCGAGGTCTTGCTGCGCCACGGTTTCATGGGGGCGCAACAGCGCGTGTTCATCAATGGGAATGTCGAGGGCGTGACTGAGCCAGCGGGCCAGCATCAACGCTTGATTAAAGCCGCGTTCGCGCAGGCGTTTACGCGCCATGGGCACCGGCAGCAGGCAGTTGGGGCGCTCCAGTTCGGCGTTATCGAAGCGATGTTGCAAGTGCTGCCCCAGCAGGCGCGTCAACAGGTGCCCCAGCGGCCAACGCGCCTGATGCTTGAAGCGGCTGATCAGGGTATCCACTGGAAAGCTGTAGGTCCATGGCGCGATCACTTGGTGAAAGGCCGGAGGCTGTTTTTGGCACTGGCCGCAGATCAACCCATCCATGGGCAAGGGCAGTGCGCAACGCTCGCATTGTTCCATCAGCCATGGCAATTCTGTTTCGCAGGCGCTGCACACGGCCTCGGCTGATTCAGTGCTCTCATCGCAAATCAGGCAGAGTTGTATGCTTTTTAACCAGATGTAAACTTGATGTTTGTACTCAGGTTGACAGTGCATGAATCTTCCTTAAATATGCCGAGCATCCGTGTCGTGCCTGTGGGTATTGCCCTTCCCACAGCGCTTGCCAAAGCATAATCAAGGAATCGCCCATGAGCGCCAGCACCTCTGCCACCCTGCGTCACGATTGGTCTTTAGCTGAAGTCAAAGCCTTGTTCGTGCAGCCCTTCAACGACCTGTTGTTCCAGGCGCAGACCGTGCACCGCGCGCATTTCGACGCCAACCGCGTGCAGGTCTCGACCCTGCTGTCGATCAAGACCGGCGCCTGCCCGGAAGATTGCAAATATTGTCCGCAGTCGGGCCACTACAACACTGGCCTGGAAAAAGAGAAGTTGATGGAGGTGCAGAAGGTCCTCGAAGAGGCCGCGCGCGCCAAGGCCATCGGTTCGACGCGTTTCTGCATGGGCGCGGCGTGGAAGCATCCATCGGCCAAAGATATGCCCTATGTGCTGGAAATGGTCAAAGGCGTGAAGGCCATGGGCCTGGAAACCTGCATGACCCTTGGTCGCCTCGACCAGGACCAGACCGAAGCCCTGGCCCAGGCCGGCCTGGACTACTACAACCACAACCTCGATACGTCGCCGGAGTTTTACGGCTCGATCATCACCACCCGCACCTACAGCGAGCGCCTGCAAACCCTGGCGTACGTGCGTGATTCGGGGATGAAGATCTGCTCGGGCGGCATCCTCGGCATGGGCGAATCTCTCGATGACCGTGCCAACTTGCTGATCCAACTGGCTAACCTGCCGGAGCATCCGGAATCGGTGCCGATCAACATGCTGGTGAAGGTAGCGGGTACGCCGTTGGAAAACGCCGATGACATCGACCCCTTCGATTTCATCCGCATGCTGGCGGTGGCGCGCATCCTGATGCCGCAGTCCCACGTGCGCCTGTCGGCCGGCCGCGAAGCCATGAATGAGCAGATGCAGGCCCTGGCGTTTTTTGCCGGCGCCAACTCGATCTTCTACGGCGACAAACTGCTGACCACCGCCAACCCCCAGGCTGACAAGGACATGCAATTGTTCGCACGCCTGGGCATCCTGCCCGAAGCCCGTGAAGAGCATGCCGACGAAGTGCACCAGGCGGCGATCGAGCAGGCGTTGGTGGAGCAAAAGAGCAGCGAGCAGTTCTACAACGCTGTGGTGTAACCACCTTTGGAATGCATTCCAGTGTAGGAGCTGGCTTGCCTGCGATGACGGCGGCACTTTCAGCGTAGAAGTGTCAGAAGGACCGCTATCGCAGGCAAGCCAGCTCCCACATTGGACGCAGTTGAACCTGTTGAATCGAGGCCAGCATGTCATTCGATCTCGCCGCGCGCCTCGCTGCCCGCCGTGCCGACCATCTTTACCGCCAGCGCCCCTTGCTGCAGAGCCCCCAAGGCCCGCAGGTGGTGGTGGACGGGCAACCGTTGTTGGCGTTCTGCAATAACGATTACCTGGGCCTTGCCAATCACCCGCAAGTGATCGAAGCCTGGCGCGCCGGTGCGTCCCGCTGGGGCGTGGGCGGTGGCGCTTCGCATTTAGTGGTGGGCCACGCCACACCGCACCATGAGCTGGAAGAAGCCCTGGCTGACTTGACCGGTCGCCCGCGTGCCTTGCTGTTCACCACCGGCTACATGGCCAACCTCGGCGCGGTCACGGCGCTGGTGGGGCAGGGCGATACGGTACTGGAAGACCGGCTTAACCACGCGTCTTTGCTGGATGCCGGCTTACTGTCCGGTGCGCGTTTCAACCGCTACCTGCATAACGACGCGGGTAGCCTGGCCAAGCGCCTGGAGAAAGCCACCGGCAATACCTTGGTGGTCACCGACGGTGTGTTCAGCATGGACGGCGACCTTGCCGACCTGCCCGCGCTGGCCCGTGAAACCCGGGCCAAAGGGGCCTGGCTGATGGTGGATGACGCCCATGGCTTCGGCCCGCTGGGCGCCAATGGCGGCGGTATCGTCGAGCATTTCGGCTTGAGCCAGGACGACGTGCCCGTGCTGGTTGGCACCTTGGGCAAAGCGTTCGGCACTGCGGGGGCTTTTGTGGCCGGCAGTGAAGACTTGATCGAAAGCCTGATCCAATTCGCCCGTCCGTATATCTACACCACCAGCCAACCGCCGGCACTGGCCTGCGCCACCCTCAAAAGCCTGGAACTGCTGCGCAGCGAACATTGGCGACGCGAGCACCTCAACGCGTTGATCCGCCAGTTTCGTCATGGCGCGCAGCAGATAGGCCTGGCGTTGATGGACAGTTTTACGCCGATCCAGCCGATCCTGGTGGGTGACAGCGCCCGGGCACTGCGCCTGTCGCAGATGCTGCGCGAGCGCGGCCTGATGGTGACCGCCATTCGCCCACCGACGGTGCCCGCCGGCAGTGCCCGTCTGCGGGTGACATTGACGGCAGCCCACAGCGAAGCGCAGGTGCAGCTACTGTTAGAAGGGTTGCAAGCGTGTTTTCGCTTATTAGGCGACTCGGAGTCTGGCCATGCGTAATCGACTGATCCTGCTACCGGGCTGGGGCCTGGGTGTGTCACCGCTGGAACCGTTGGCCGCTGCGTTGCATGGCCTGAACGAGCACTTGCAGGTACAGATCGAACCCTTGCCGGCGCTTGAGGCCAGCGAACTCGGTGAATGGCTCGACGAACTCGATGCGACGCTGCCGGACAATGCCTGGCTCGGGGGCTGGTCGCTGGGCGGCATGCTCGCGTCCGAGTTGGCGGCACGCCGTGGCGAGCGGTGCTGCGGTTTGCTGACCCTGGCGAGCAACCCGTGTTTCGTCGCCCATGACGGCTGGCCTCACGGGATGCCTGCCGAAACCTTCGATGCATTTTTGGCCGGCTGCCACGCCGATTCCCAAGTCACGCTCAAGCGTTTTGGCCTGTTGTGTGCCAAGGGGGCCGAAGACCCACGCGGCTTGTCGCGCTTATTGGTCAGCGGTGCGCCGAATACTTCCTCCAGCGTCTTGATGCCCGGCCTGGAACTGCTGGCCCAACTGGATACGCGGGCGGCCTTGCAGGCTTTTCGCGGCCCTCAGTTGCACCTGTTTGCCGGCCTGGATGAGCTGGTGCCTGCCGAAGCCGCCAGCGACCTGCTGGCCTTGCTCCCCGATGTAGAAATCGGCCTGATTGAACAGGCCGGTCACGCGTTTCTTCTGGAAGACCCTCACGGAGTAGCCGGGGCTATCCAGGCTTTTTTGCATGAGTGTGTTGATGACTGACCTATCCCACCCGCCCTTGCCTGGGGGCTTGCCGGACAAGCGCCAGGTTGCGGCCTCGTTCTCCCGTGCGGCGGCCAGTTACGACAGCGTGGCCGAGTTGCAGCGTGCGGTCGGGCATGAACTGCTCAGCCGCTTGCCGCACGGCCTGGTGCCCCAGCGTTGGCTGGACATGGGCTGTGGCACGGGTTACTTCAGCCGCGTATTGGGCGAGCGTTTGCCCGGTAGCCAGGGTGTGGCGTTGGATATTGCCGAGGGCATGCTCAACCACGCGCGTCCACGGGGTGGCGCTGCGCACTTTATAGCCGGCGATGCAGAACGCTTGCCGCTTGCAGCTGACAGCTTCGAGCTGTTCTTCTCCAGTCTCGCGGTGCAGTGGTGTGCCCATTTTGATGCGGTGCTCAGTGAAGCCAGGCGTGTGCTGCGACCAGGTGGCGTGCTGGCCTTTGCCAGCCTGTGCGTAGGCACCCTGGATGAGCTGCGCGAGAGTTGGCGGGCGGCGGATGGCCTGGTCCACGTCAATCGCTTCCGCACCTTCGAGGCTTATCAGCAACTGTGTGCGGCCAGTGGTTTGCGCGTGATCAGCCTGGAGCGACAGCCCCATGTGTTGCATTACCCGGATGTGCGTAGCCTGACCCATGAGCTCAAGGCATTGGGCGCCCACAACCTCAACCCAGGCCGCCCGGGAGGGTTGACGGGCCGTGCGCGGATTGTCGCGTTGGTAGAGGCCTACGAGCAGTTCCGCCAGGCCCAGGGCCTGCCCGCCACGTACCAGGTGGTGTATGCCGTACTGGAGAAACCGTTATGAGCGCCGCGTACTTCATCACCGGTACAGACACCGATGTTGGCAAAACCACCATCGCCGCTGGCCTGTTGCATGCCGCCAGGCTCGCCGGCAAAAGCACGGCTGCCGGAAAACCGGTGGCGTCGGGCTGCCAACTGACGGCCCAGGGCCTGCGCAATGCCGATGCGTTGGCGTTGCTGGCCGAGTGTTCCGTGCCGCTCAGTTATGCCGAGGTCAACCCGGTGGCCTTCGAGCCAGCTATCGCGCCGCATCTGGCGGCGCGCGAGGCGGGCGTCGGGCTCACGGTGCAATCGCTGCTCAAACCGATGCAGCAGGTCCTGGCACGGGGCGCGGACTTCACCTTGATCGAAGGGGCAGGCGGTTGGCGCGTGCCCTTGGCCGACCAGGCCAACCTGTCGGACCTGGCCATGGCGCTCAAGCTGCCGGTGATCCTGGTGGTGGGCGTGCGCCTGGGGTGCATCAGCCACGCGTTGCTCACCGCCGAAGCCATCGCACGGGATGGCTTGCCGCTGGCGGGCTGGGTGGCAAATATCATCGACCCCAAGACCTCTCGTCTGGAAGAAAACCTCGCCACCCTGGCTGAGCGCCTGCCCGCGCCTTGCCTGGGGCGAGTGCCGAAACTCAAACATGCCGGGGCCGCCGCCGTGGCCGAGTACCTGGAGCTGGACCTGCTTGACTGATTTTGGCTATCGATAAGGCAATATGCCATTAGTGTTTTTGACGGGCCTTTTGCCAGGATGTCTGGTTCAATCGGGCTTCACGATTTTCTCAAAGGCAGGCTTACGCCATGGACATCTCCGGAAGCAGCGCGTTTTATTCGGGGCTGAGCACCATTCAGACCGGGCAGAACCGCGTCGACCAGGCGGCCGGCAAGATTGCCAGCGCCGCGACCACCCAGCCATCGGCCGCGCAAAGCGACCGTCTGCAAGCCAATGACCGCGCCCAAGCGTCCAACTCGGCGAGCAACATGGTGGAAATGGCCCAGGGCAAGTTTCAAGTCGAACTGGGGGCGAAAGTCGCCAAGGCTTCGGATGAAATGCTCGGTACCTTGATCGATACCTACGCTTAACTTATCTATCGCACGCCCGCTCCTCTCTGTGGGAGCTGGCTTGCCTGCGATAGCATCAACGCTACTGCCTGATACACCCTGGCGCCTGCATCGCAGGCAAGCCCGCTCCCACAGTCGTTCTGCGACATTCTGCTCGTCCTTAAATCCATGAGGCATCCCGCCGCAGGCCTCGCCGTGCCTGACGCTGACCCGCGTCAAGACAAACGGCATCTGGCCGACGCTTGACAACCCTGGGTCGTAAACGTATGTTTCAAACACCTGTTTGACCGCCATAACAAATCCACGCGGTTGTTCATCCCAGATACATCAGCAGAGGTTTATCGCTATGCCTGACTACAAGGCCCCCTTGCGTGATATTCGCTTCGTTCGTGACGAACTGCTCGGTTATGAAGCGCACTATCAGAGCCTGCCGGCTTGCCAGGACGCTACTCCGGACATGGTCGACGCCATCCTCGAAGAAGGCGCCAAGTTCTGTGAGCAAGTACTGGCACCGTTGAACCGCGTGGGCGACATCGAAGGGTGTACCTGGAGTGAGTCAGGCGTTAAAACCCCTGCGGGTTTCAAAGAAGCCTACAAACAATTCGTCGAAGGCGGCTGGCCAAGCCTGGCCCACGACGTGGAGCACGGTGGCCAAGGCCTGCCGGAATCCCTGGGCCTGGCCGTGAGCGAAATGGTCGGCGAAGCCAACTGGTCGTGGGGCATGTACCCTGGCCTGTCCCATGGCGCGATGAACACCATTTCCGAGCACGGCACCCCCGAGCAGCAAGACGCTTACCTGACCAAGCTGGTGTCGGGCGAATGGACCGGCACCATGTGCCTGACCGAGCCACACTGCGGCACCGACCTGGGCATGCTGCGCACCAAGGCCGAGCCTCAGGCTGACGGTTCCTACAAAGTCTCCGGTACCAAGATTTTCATCTCGGCCGGCGAACACGACATGGCCGACAACATCGTCCACATCGTACTGGCCCGCCTGCCGGACGCGCCGGCTGGCACCAAAGGTATCTCGCTGTTTATCGTGCCCAAGTTCCTGCCCAACGCCGATGGTTCGGTGGGCGAGCGCAACGCGGTCACCTGTGGTTCCCTGGAACACAAGATGGGCATCCACGGCAACGCCACCTGCGTGATGAACTTCGACGCGGCCACCGGTTTCCTGATCGGCCCGGCGAACAAAGGCCTGAACTGCATGTTCACCTTTATGAACACCGCTCGCCTGGGCACCGCGCTGCAAGGCCTGGCCCACGCCGAGATCGGCTTCCAGGGCGGCTTGAAATATGCGCGTGACCGCCTGCAAATGCGCTCCCTGACCGGCCCGAAAGCACCGGATAAAGCCGCTGACCCGATCATCGTGCACCCTGACGTACGCCGCATGCTGCTGACCATGAAAGCCTTCGCCGAAGGTAACCGTGCAATGGTGTACTTCACCGCCAAGCAAGTAGACATCGTCAAGTACGGCACCGACGACGAAGCCAAGAAGCAGGCCGATGCCCTGTTGGCCTTCATGACCCCGATCGCCAAGGCGTTCATGACCGAAGTCGGGTTTGAATCGGCCAACCACGGCGTGCAGATCTACGGTGGCCACGGCTTTATCGCTGAGTGGGGCATGGAGCAGAACGTGCGCGACAGCCGCATTTCGATGCTGTACGAAGGCACCACCGGCATCCAGGCGCTGGACCTGCTCGGCCGTAAAGTGCTGATGACCCAAGGCGAAGCGCTCAAGGGCTTCACCAAGATCGTGCACAAGTTCTGCCAGGCCAACGAAGGCAACGAAGCGGTTAACGAGTTCGTGGCACCGCTGGCGGCATTGAACAAAGAGTGGGGCGAGTTGACCATGAAGGTCGGTATGGCCGCGATGAAAGACCGTGAAGAAGTCGGTGCTGCTTCGGTGGACTACCTGATGTACTCCGGCTACGCGTGCCTGGCTTATTTCTGGGCCGACATGGCACGCCTGGCTGCCGAGAAACTGGCCGCCGGCACCAGCGAAGAGGCGTTCTACACCGCGAAATTGCAGACTGCGCGCTTCTACTTCCAACGCATCCTGCCGCGTACCCGCACCCACGTGGCAACCATGCTGTCGGGCGCCAACAACCTGATGGACATGAAAGAAGAAGACTTCGGCCTGGCTTACTAAGCCTTACCCGGTTCTTCTAAAAACCGCCGCCTCCTTCGGGAAGCGGCGGTTTTTTTTGCCCTTGTGTAGGAGCGAGCTTGCTCGCGAAGGTCGTTAACGATAACGCGGGCATTCTGGATAAGCGCGGTGCCTATGGGATCTTCGCGAGCAAGCTCGCTCCTACAGAAGGCGCGCATAAAAAACCGCAGTAACGCACTCAGGGATTGCGATGAGCTGCCGTTACAGTGATGGCAATGTGATACATGCCCGGTCAGTTGTGCTTAACTGACCGCTTAGAGGCACAGTGCCATTATTTGTTTGCGGGTCGGAGTTTTACCCTTGTCACGCGTGTCCGCTGTACGTTTCAGCCATTTTCTCCCTTCGCTGCTGCTGTTGCTGGCCGGGCTCTCGGCTGCGTACGTCAAGGACCTCAGCGTCTTCTTCACCTCGCTGTTCAACGTACTGCCCACCCTGGTTCTGCTGCTCGGTGGCGCTTACTGCGCGGTGTATCGACGCCAACGTGAACTGTTCCTGATGGTCACGGTGTACGTCGCCTATTTCCTGCTGGACACCCAGACCGACTTCTACCGCGACAATGGCCGCGTGCGTGAAGACGCTGCGGTGGTGTTCCACCTGTGTTGCCTGCTGTTGCCCTTGCTGTTCAGCATTTATGCGCTGTGGCAGGAAAAAACCCATCTGTTTCGTGACTTCGTCGCCCGCTGCGCGGTGCTGCTGGCGGTGGGCAGTGTGGCGCTGGCCCTGGAGCAGAGTTTTCCCCAGGCCTTGCTGGGCTGGTTGGCGGAGATTCGCTGGCCGATGCTGCACGGCGCGTGGATGAGCCTGATCCAGCTCTCGTACCCGATGTTCCTGATCGGTTTTCTCACCCTGGCCGCCCAATACTGGTACCAGCCGCGCCCGCTGCACGCCGCGCAACTGGTGGGGTTGCTGGGCATGTTCTGGATGTTGCCGCAAACCTTCATCCTGCCGTTCACCCTCAACATCATGTGCAGCCAGGTGATGTTGATGATCGCTGCGGGGGTGGCGCACGAGGCGTATCAGATGGCGTTCCGTGATGAGCTCACCGGCTTGCCGGGGCGACGTGCGCTCAACGAGCGCATGCAGCGGCTGGGGCGTAACTATGTGCTGGCGATGAGCGACGTCGATCACTTCAAGCGTTTCAATGACACCCACGGCCACGACGTCGGCGACCAGGTGCTGCGCCTGGTGGCGAGCAAGCTGTCCAAGGTCAACGGTGGTGGGCGGGCCTACCGTTACGGCGGTGAAGAGTTTGCCGTGGTGTTTGCCGGCAAGACCTTGGATGAGTGCATGCCGCACCTGGAGGAGATCCGCGAGATCATCGCCAGCTACGACATCAAGTTGCGCAACCCGGACCGCCCCCAGGACGACCATCAAGGCCGCCAACGCCGTGCGGGCAGCGGAGCATCCAGTGTGTCGGTGACGGTAAGCATCGGCGTGGCCGAGCGCCAGGCCGAGCAGCGCAGCCCCGACGAGGTGCTCAAATCCGCCGACCAGGCGCTGTACGCCGCCAAGGGGGCGGGGCGTAATTGTGTAGTCGCAGCCGGGCAAACCCGCCGTGGCGCGGTGCGCATGCAAAGCGCTGCCAGTTGAGTAATGGCGCTGTATTCAGCAGCGCTACAGTGATTGTCCACGGCCATGGCCGGCAGTAGGTTAACCCTATCTGCTGCCGGAGACATTGCCATGCCTGAGTACAAAGCTCCCCTGCGCGACATGCGCTTTCTGATCGACACCGTATTCGATTTCCACGGCCACTATGCGGCCCTGGGCGCCACGGATGCCAGCCCGGACATGGTCAGTGCGATCCTCGAAGAAGGCGCCAAATTCTGCGAAAACGTACTCGCGCCGCTCAATCGCAGCGGCGATGAAGAGGGCTGCCATTTCGATAATGGCGTGGTGACCACGCCCAAAGGCTTCAAGCAAGCCTTTGCCCAGTATGTGGAAGGCGGCTGGCACGGCGTGGCGGCAGACCCAGCCTACGGTGGCCAGGGCCTGCCCCATTCCCTGGGCCTGGTGCTGAGCGAGATGATCGGTTCCAGCAACACCTCCTGGGGCATGTACCCTGGCCTGACCCACGGTGCGATGTCGGCCATCCATGCCCACGGCACCGACGAACAGAAAGCCACTTACCTGAGCAAACTCACCGCCGGCGAATGGACCGGTACCATGTGCCTGACCGAAGCCCACTGCGGCACCGACCTGGGCTTGATCAAGACCCGCGCCGTACCGCAGGCAGACGGCAGTTACGCGGTCACCGGCAGCAAGATCTTCATCTCGGCCGGCGAGCACGACATGAGCGCCAATATCATCCACCTGGTGCTGGCCAAACTGCCGGATGCGCCGGCGGGCACCAAGGGCATTTCGTTGTTTATCGTGCCCAAGTTCCATGCCGACTCCGGCGAGCGCAATGCGGTGCACTGCGGCTCCATCGAACACAAGATGGGCATCAAGGCCTCGGCCACCTGCGTGTTGAATTTCGATGGCGCCAAAGGCTATTTGATTGGCGAGGCGAACAAGGGCCTCAACTGCATGTTCACCATGATGAACCACGCACGCCTGGGCACCGGCATGCAGGGCCTGTGCAACGGCGAGGCGAGCTTCCAGGGCGCGATCAAATATGCCAACGACCGCCTGCAAATGCGTTCGCTCACCGGCGCCAAGGCTCCGGAGAAAGCTGCCGACCCGATCATCGTGCACGCCGATGTACGCCGCATGCTGCTGACCATGAAAGCCTTCAACGAGGGCAACCGCGCGTTGACCTATTTCACCGCGCAACTGCTCGATACCGCGCACCTGGGCAGCGACGCTGGCCAACGCCAGGAAGCCGAGGACCTGTTAGCCTTCCTCACGCCGATCTGTAAAGCCTTCATGACCGAAACCGGCCTGGAGGTGACCAACCACGGCATGCAGGTATTCGGTGGCCATGGCTATATTCGTGAGTGGGGCATGGAGCAACTGGCCCGTGACGCACGTATCGCCCCGATCTATGAAGGCACCAACAGCATCCAGGCTCTGGACCTGCTCGGGCGCAAGGTATTGGGTAGCCAGGGCAAGTTGCTGCGTGGGTTTACCAAAATTGTGCATAAGTTCTGCGCGGCCAATGCCGAGCATGCGCAGCTCAAGTCCCATGTGACGCAGCTCAATGAGCTGAACCAGCAATGGGGCGAGCTGACCCTGAAGGTCGGCACGGCGGCGATGAAAAACCCTGACGAAGTGGGCGCTGCGGCCATGGATTACCTGATGTACAGCGGTTACATCATCCTTGCCTACTTGTGGTTGCGCATGGCGATCGCGGCGCAAGCCCAGGATGACCCAGGGTTTGCCCAGGCGAAGCTTGCGACCTGCGACTTTTATTTCAAGCGCCTGTTGCCGCGTACGGCCATGCACCGTGCTGCGGTGGAGGCGGGGAGCGAATGCCTGATGAGCTTACCGGCGCAGGCCTTTGCACTGTAGAGGTCACTGATTGCTCGGGGTCAAAATGTGGGAGCGGGCTTGCCCGCGAATGCGCTGGTACAGTCAAAGATGTAGCGACTGACACGCCGCATTCGCGAGCAAGCCCGCTCCCACAATGGTTTGTATGTGACTTATAAATACTTAATGGTCACGAACGGACCCTATGTGTCTTAAAAGTTGTTCGGGTACACTCGACGCCTGTAAAACCGATCCTATCGAATCATTTTTCACGTTCTCACGAGGTTTGCCATGGCTGATTACAAAGCGCCGTTGCGTGATATGCGCTTCGTCCTCAACGAAGTTTTTGAGGTCGCTAATACTTGGGCCCAGTTACCGGCATTGGCAGACAGCGTTGACGCCGAAACTGTCGAGGCGATCCTGGAGGAGGCCGGCAAGGTCACCGCCAAATCCATTGCCCCACTCAGCCGCGGCGGCGATGAGCAAGGCTGCCAGTGGGCAGACGGCGCCGTCACGACGCCCGACGGTTTCCCTCAAGCCTACAGCACCTACGCCGAAGGCGGCTGGGTGGGGGTGGGCGGCGACCCGACCTACGGCGGCATGGGCATGCCCAAGGCCGTGTCGGCGCAGGTTGAAGAAATGATCAACTCATCGAGCCTGGCTTTCGGCCTGTACCCGATGTTGACCTCCGGCGCTTGTGTCTCCATCAACACTCACGCCAGTGATGAACTCAAGGCCACCTACCTGCCGAAGATGTATTCCGGTGAGTGGGCCGGTTCCATGTGCCTGACGGAAGCCCATGCCGGTACCGACCTGGGGATGATCCGCACCAAGGCCGAGCCTCAGGCGGACGGCTCCTACAAGGTCAGCGGCACCAAGATCTTCATCACCGGTGGCGAGCACGACCTCACCGAAAATATCATCCACCTGGTGCTGGCCAAACTGCCGGACGCACCGGCCGGGCCCAAGGGCATCTCGCTGTTCCTGGTACCGAAGTTCCTGGTAAATGCCGATGGCAGCCTGGGCGTGCGTAACCCGGTGAATTGCGGCTCCATTGAACACAAGATGGGCATCCAGGCCTCCGCTACCTGTGTGATGAACTTCGACGAAGCCGTGGGTTACCTGGTCGGTGAGCCCAACCGTGGCTTGGCGGCGATGTTCACCATGATGAACTATGAGCGCCTGGGTGTTGGCATTCAGGGCCTGGCGTCGGGTGAGCGGTCCTATCAGAACGCGATTGAATATGCCCGCGACCGTCTGCAGAGCCGTTCCCCGCTAGGCGCGCAGGCCAAGGACAAGCCGGCAGACCCGATCATCGTGCATCCGGATGTCCGTCGCATGTTGCTGACCATGAAGGCGGCGAACGAAGGCGGCCGGGCGTTCTCCACCTACGTGGCGACGCAGTTGGACATCGCCAAGTTCAGCGACGATGCCCAGGCGCGCGAGCGTGCCGATAACCTGGTGGCGTTGCTGACGCCGGTGGCCAAGGCGTTCCTTACTGACCTGGGCCTGGAAACCACCGTGCTTGGCCAGCAGGTGTTTGGCGGCCACGGTTACATCCGCGAGTGGGGCCAGGAGCAATTGGTGCGTGACGTGCGCATCACCCAGATCTACGAAGGCACCAACGGCATTCAGGCCCTGGACCTGATGGGTCGCAAGATCGTCGGCAGCGGCGGTGCGTTCTATACCTTGTTCGCCGATGAGATCCGCCAGTTCATCGCCGCATCGGGCCCTGAGTTGGCCGAATTCACCAAGCCGCTAAGTGTGGCAGTGGATAACCTGGATGAGTTGACGGCCTGGGTGCTGGACCGCGCCAAGAGCGACGCCAATGAAATCGGCGCGGCCTCGGTGGAATATCTGCATGCGTTCGGCTACATGGCCTATGCCTATATGTGGGCGCGCATGGCCAAGGCGGCGTTGGGTAAAGAGGGCGAAGAGGATTTCTACGCCAGCAAACTGGGGACTGCGCGTTTCTACTTTGCCCGTCTGTTGCCGCGTATCCACTCGTTGAGTGCGTCGGTAAAAGCCGGTAGCGAATCACTGTTCCTGATGGATGAAGCCCTGTTTTAAGGGCGCGGAGGGCGTGTAAGCATTCTCTTACATGACGTGCTGCTAATCGTCCTCTATCGCCACATTGGATCCACGGCTAATCTACTTCACATGGACGTCGCGCAGGAAGCGCAAAGCAACAACACGGACACGTAGGATTCTGCCAGGATGGCGGAGTGAAATGGATGTCAGGGAAACAGTCTGCAAAGCCCCGCTTCGGCGGGGTTTTCTTTTGCCCGCGAAAAAGTCAGGCGCTTGCCGACGGGGCATTCATTACGTCTTCCAGCAGGGTGCGCAATAACGCCACCGTCGCCTGCTGGCGTTGCACATCGCGGCATACCAACCCGACTTTCAGCGGTACCCTGGGCTCGCTCAAGGGTTTCCACAGCAGTGCCTTGCTGTTGTGCTCGTCCTGGGAGCGCCCAGGCAGCACCGTCGCCAGCCGGGTGTGAGGCAGGCTGTCGAGAATGCCCACCATGGTATTGAGCTCCGCCTGCACTTGCGGACGCCGCCCGAGGTTGGACAGTTGGCCTTGCCAGATCTGCCGAACCTGAAACTCTTCCCCCAACAGCAACATCGGTAACTCGGCGGCTTGTTTGAGCGAGACTTTCTTGAACTCGCGCAACGGATGGTCTTCGGGAATCACCACTTTCAACTCGTCTTCATACAGCAGCACGCCATGCAGGCCCGGTTGACGGGGTGGCAGGTAGCTGATGCCGATATCGAGGGAGCCATTGAGCAACCGCCGTTCAATCTCAAGCCCGGTCAGCTCGTAGATCTGCACCACTAGATGGGGCTGGGCTTTGCGCACGCGCTCAAGCATCTGTGGCACCAGGCTGGTGTGCACGGTTTGCAGCACGCCGATGGCCAGGGTGCGCATGGCTTGGCCCTTGAAATTGCGCAGCGCCTCCACGGCTTGCTGCATGCCATCAATCAGCGGCAATGCGTGGTTGTATAAGGTGTGGGCCGCCAGGGTCGGCAACAGGCGCTTGCTGCTGCGTTCGAACAGGCTGACGTCGAGGTTCTGTTCCAGTTGGCGAATCTGTTGCGACAGCGCTGGCTGGGAGATGGACAGACGCTCCGCGGCACGGCCTACGTGGCCTTCCTCATACACCGCGACGAAATAACGCAGTTGCTTGAAATCCATAAGGTTTGCTTATCGAAAAAGCTGGAAAATCGAAATGGCCGCTGGCCCCCGAGACGCCTAGTCTAGCGCCTATTCGCAGGGCTTACAGGGCCGGATCGGACAATGAACAGCGTTTTTGTTGATAGCGTTTACATAGGCAAGGCAAAAAATCTGAACGCCTCACTGGCAGGTGGCATCGACCAAGGTCAGGTTGCCAGCGGGGGTGAAGTGTGAACTTGTTCCGTCGCTCTGCGCCGAGTCTGGATGACCTGGTTGTGCATGCCCCGCGTGCAGAGGTTTCCAGCCAGTGCCTGATGCCCACTGTGGCGCGCCCGCCCCAGGTGTTTGTGCAGGGGCAGGGTTCCTGGCTTTTGGACGCAGACGACCGCGCCTATCTGGATTTCAGTCAGGGTGGCGGCGCCAATAGCCTGGGCCACAGTCCCCAGGCCGTGCGCGACGCCATTGCCGAACAGATGCACAGCGTGATCAACCCTGGCCTGGGTTTGCACAACCGCGCGCAACTGGACCTCGTCGATCGTCTTTGCCATCACACCTGCAGCGACCAGGCCTATTTGCTCAACAGCGGTGCCGAAGCCTGTGAAGCGGCCATCAAGTTGGCACGCAAGTGGGGCCAACTGCATCGCGGTGGCGCTTACCACATCATCACCTTAAGCAACGGCTGTCATGGCCGTAGCTTGGGGGCGATGTCGGCGTCGGATGTGGCCTGCGAAAACCGTTTCGAACCGCAGTTGCCAGGTTTCAGCCAGGTGCCGTTCAACGATCTACCGGCCCTGCATGCAGCGGTGGATGCGCAAACCGTCGCTATCATGCTGGAGCCGATCCAAAGCGGCGGCGGTGTCATCCCCGCGACCGAACATTACCTCAAGGGCGTCGAACGCCTGTGTCGTGAGCTGGGGATTCTGCTGATCTTCGACGAAGTGCAAACCGGTGTGGGCCGCTGTGGCAGCTTGCTGGCCGAACAACAATACGGCGTGCGCGCCGACATCATTGCCCTGGGCAAAGGCCTCGGCGGTGGCGTGCCCCTGGCGGCGCTGCTGGCGCGTGGTACTGCCTGTTGCTTCGAACCGGGCGAGTTGGACGGTACGCATCATGGCAATGCGCTGATGGCATCTGCGGGTATCGCGGTACTCGACGCTGTATTGGCGAACGGCTTTCTCGAGCATCTGCGCGAATCCGGCTTGTACCTGGCAGAAGGCCTTGCCCGCCTGGCCTATCGTTACGGCCATGGGCCCTTGCGCGGCAACGGGCTGCTTTGGGGCCTGACACTGTCGGACGATTGCGCCGCAGCAGTGGTCAAGGCCGCGCTGCACGAAGGCCTGATTCTCACCGCCTCACAACCTGACTGCCTGCGCTTTACCCCTGCGCTGAACATCAGCAAAACCCACATCGACGAAATGCTGCTGCGGCTTGCCCGCGCCTTTTCTCGGGTGCGCACCGCTCAAGTGCAATGCCGCAAGGGCATCGCCGTTTGACCCCAGTTTCCTGAACCGTCTCGCGGCATACGCGACGCCTCCAGCCTGATTCTTTTGGCTGGGGGCGTTTTTTTGTCTGGGTAATTTCTGGTGTGAAAAGGATGGCTGGAGATTCTGGCCTGAGATGGCCCAATGCCAGAATCCACTGAACCCTCACGAACCGCCAAGGTCGATTAGCTACACGGCTCACACGAGCCGATTTTCTGGAGCTGACCCATGGACATCATTCGTATCATCATCGCCATTCTGCTGCCGCCATTGGGTGTGTTCCTGCAAGTAGGTTTCGGCGGTGCCTTCTGGCTGAATATCCTGCTGACCCTGTGCGGTTACTTCCCTGGCATCATCCACGCGGTGTACATCATCGCCAAGCGTTGAGACCCTCAGCCTTTTGCAATGAGCCTTGAGTTGCGCTCATTGCGAAAGGCCAGTTGCTCGATGGTCTGGGTGGCCTGTTCGGCTTCTTCCCGCGCCTGAAGGATGATGCCGTGCTGCTCGGATTTGCTGCAGACCGGGTCGGCATTGCTGGCGTCACCGGTGAGCATGAAGGCCTGGCAACGGCAGCCGCCAAAGTCCTTTTCTTTTTCGTCGCATGAACGGCACGGCTCGGGCATCCAGTCGTAGCCACGAAAGCGATTGAAGCCAAACGAGTCGTACCAGATGTGCTGCATGCTGTGGTCGCGCACATTGGGAAACTGCACGGGCATCTGCCTTGCGCCGTGACAAGGCAGGGCGGTGCCGTCAGGCGTGACGGTCAGGAAGATGCTGCCCCAGCCGTTCATGCAGGCTTTGGGGCGCTCCTCGTAATAATCCGGTGTCACGAAGATCAGCTTGCAGGGGTGGCCTTCGGCTTCCAGCTTGGCGCGGTATTCATTGGTGATGCGTTCGGCGCGCACCAACTGCTCGCGGGTGGGCAGCAAGCCCACGCGATTGAGCTGCGCCCAACCGTAGAACTGGCAGGTGGCGAGCTCGACGAAATCTGCTTCCAGCGCAATGCACAGCTCGATGATGCGGTCGATCTTGTCGATATTGTGCCGATGGGTGACGAAGTTCAGCACCATCGGGTAGCCGTGGGCTTTCACCGCTCGGGCCATTTCCAGTTTTTGCGCGAAGGCTTTTTTCGAGCCGGCCAGCAGGTTGTTCACCTGTTCGTCACTGGCCTGGAAGCTGATCTGGATATGGTCCAGGCCGGCCTTCTTGAAGTCGCTGATTTTTTGCTCGGTGAGGCCGATGCCCGAGGTGATCAGGTTGGTGTAGAAACCCAGCTTGCGCGCCTCGCCGATCAGTTCGGCCAAGTCCTGGCGCACCAGCGGCTCACCGCCGGAAAACCCCAACTGCGCCGCGCCCATTTCACGGGCTTCGCGAAATACCTTGATCCATTGTTCGGTGCTCAGCTCCTTGCCCTGCTCGGCGAAATCCAGCGGGTTGGAACAATACGGGCACTGCAGCGGGCAGCGATAGGTCAGCTCGGCCAGCAGCCACAGCGGCAGGCCGATGGCGGGTTTCTCAGGCAAGGGTGATCCAGTGCTCAGCACGGGCGACCTCCATGAATTGCTCGATGTCGTCACCCAGCTCCGGTACGCCGGGGAACTGCTTGTCCAGCTCGGCAATGATGGCCGCCACGTCGCGCTCGCCGTCGATCAGGCCGCCGATCAATGCGGCGCTATCGTTGAGCTTGATCATGCCTTCGGGGTAGAGCAGAACATGGCCTTTTTGTGCAGGCTCGTACTGGTAGCGATAGCCCTGGCGCCAGGTCGGTTTTTTACTGCGATCAAAGCTCATAGGGTGATCCCTTTATGCCATACCCGCTGTTCGGTGACGCTGTGATACGGCGGGCGTTTGAGTTCGTAGGCCATGCTCATGGCGTCCAGCATGCTCCACAGGATGTCCAGTTTGAACTGGAGAATTTCCAGCATGCGCTCCTGCCCCTCGCGGGTGGTGTAGTGCTGCAGGGTGATCGCCAAGCCGTGTTCCACATCGCGACGGGCCTGGCCCAGGCGTGTGCGGAAGTACTCGTAACCGGCCGGGTCGATCCACGGGTAATGCTGGGGCCAACTGTCGAGGCGCGACTGGTGGATTTGCGGCGCGAACAGCTCGGTCAACGAGCTGCTGGCGGCTTCTTGCCAGCTGGCGCGGCGGGCGAAGTTGACATAGGCGTCCACGGCGAAGCGTACACCGGGCAGCACCAACTCCTGGGAGCGCAATTGGTCGGGGTCCAGACCCACAGCCTGGCCCAGGCGCAGCCAGGCTTCGATACCGCCGTCTTCACCGGGCGCGCCGTCATGGTCGAGCAGGCGCTGGATCCATTCGCGACGGATTTCACGGTCAGGGCAGTTGGCCAGGATCGCCGCGTCTTTCAGCGGGATATTCACCTGATAGTAGAAGCGATTGGCGACCCAGCCCTGGATCTGCTCACGGCTGGCGCGGCCTTCGTACATCGCCACATGGTAGGGGTGATGGATATGGTAGAAGGCGCCCTTGGCGCGCAGGGCCGCTTCGAACTCAGCCTTGCTCAACGGTGTGTCGGTCATTTCGAATGCTCCTACAATTCAATGCTCATGCCGTCGTAAGCCACTTCGACATTGCGACGCACCAGCTCCGCTCGCTCGGGGGAGTCTTCATCGAGGATCGGGTTGGTGTTGTTGATGTGGATAAGCACTTTGCGCTGCTTGGGCAGTTGTTCCAGCACTTCAAGCATGCCGCCGGGGCCGTTCTGTGCCAGGTGGCCCATCTCACGCCCGGTGCGGGTGCCGACGCCACGGCGCTGCATTTCATCGTCGTCCCACATCGTGCCGTCGACCAGCAGGCAGTCGCTGCCGGCCATGATCTCCAGCAACGGTGCGTCGACCTTGCCCAGGCCCGGGGCGTAGAACAATTTGCCGCCGGTGCGCAGGTCTTCGACGATCAGGCCAATGTTGTCACCGGGGTGCGGGTCGAAACGATGTGGCGAATAGGGCGGTGCGGCGCTACGCAACGGCAGCGGGGTGAAGCGCAGGTTGGGGCAGGCCGGGATGGTGAAGCTGGCGTCCAGCTCGATGCGGTTCCAGGCCAGGCCACCGTTCCAGTGGGTCAGCATGGTGAACAATGGGAAGCCGGTGCTCAGGTCTTCATGGACCATGTCGGTGCACCACACCTGGTGTGGGCAGCCTTCGCGCAGGCTCAGCAGGCCAGTGGTGTGGTCGATCTGGCTGTCCATCAGGATGATTGCGCTGATGCCGGTATCGCGCAGGGCGCGGCCCGGTTGCATGGGCGCAAAGCCCTGGAGCTGCGCGCGGATATCCGGCGATGCATTGCAGAGCACCCAGTTCACGCCATCGTCGGAGATCGCGATGGACGACTGGGTACGCGCGTGGGCCCGCAGGCTGCCATTACGAAAACCTGCGCAGTTCACGCAGTTGCAGTTCCACTGCGGGAAGCCACCGCCGGCGGCGGAACCTAGAATCTGGACAAACATGATCGCTCCCTCAAGCACAGCTCAAAACAAAAACGCCCCGGGCGAACCGAGGCGTTGTATTACTCAGCCAATCAACGGCTGGCGAAGTACATGGTGACTTCGAAACCGATACGCAGATCAGTGTAAGCAGGTTTGGACCAGGTCATATTCTTACTCCTATCAAGGGATGGGACGTTCACTACCAAGTAATACATATAGTCCACCTCCCATTGGAGATGTTCAGATATTGCTGCGCAATGTTACGCAATTTTATTCAAGTTAGCGCTGTCTCGGTGGAGAAAGCCTATTGCAGGGTTGGCAATGATCACGACGCCGCTTGCCAGTCGTCGTTGATACACCGCCCGTTGGCCACGCATTGCCAGCCGCCTGCGGCGTCATTGAGTTGCTGCGCGGCGTGCTGCACATCCTCGCGTGTGCGCTGTTGAATCAACTGTTGAAGCTGATCCAGATAACCCGACGAATGACCTGCCAAGTGCGCATGCCAGAGCAACTCGGCAGCCTGGTTGACGGGTAGCGCCTGGGCCGCGAACTGCTGCGCGAGGGCCTGGTTACCCAAGTCGGGGCAGCGCTCGATCAACGACGGCAGTTGTTCGAGGAAGGCCTGCAACTGTTCGACGATGCCGTCCAGGGAAGTGCTGGGCGATTGCACCCCAAACAGCAGGCCGGTTTGGCCGTTGATTTGTCGGATGCCACTGAACACGGCGTAGCCGATTTGCAGTTCGACTCTCAAGCGCTGGTAGAACGGCCCTTGCAGCACGTGCCCGAGTAACCGCCAGTTGGCTTCATCGGCGAGGGTTTGCACAGGCGTTGGGCAAAATAGCAGTAGCGCCGCCTCGCTGGATTCGGTGTTGACTGCGTGCCAGCGCTTTTGTCCGTCAAGGGCCTGAGGTGTGAAAGGCAGAGTTGCCGGTTGCCCAGGCAACCGGGCCGCTGCGGCTTTGATCGCCGCTTCACAGCTGGCGGGCAAGCCTGTGACCAGCCCCTGCCAGCGTGCTGTGGCCCAGGACGCTGTCGTCCCCTGAGGCTCGGGTTGAACACCAGCACAGCAAGTAGGCAACGCCTTGAGCAGTTCCCGGATGGCGATCATCGGCGCGGGAGCGGGCGACGGTTCATCCGAGCCACTCAGGCACCGCGCCAACGCTTCGAGCACCGCCGGCATGGGCTCGTGGAGGCCGTGCATCTTCACCTGCCAGTCAGTGGCGATCGTTTCGCAAGACAACTCGACGCCCGCCTGCCGTGCCTGTTCGCACAACGGCCGCAACAGGCTTTCCAGCCCGGTGGGTACCGCCGAGTCAAACCGCCAGTGCAGGTACAGCGCACCTTCGCCCGTGTCATCCGCCAACGCCTGGCTGAAGGTCAGCGCCGACAGCTCCCGTCGGCCCCGTGAGCGATCCTGGGCAAAGGTACGCAAGCCACGATGGGCGCTGGTTTGGCCGCGAATCAGGCCGGCGCGTTCTTCCTTGGCGGGCGCACGAAGCAAAGGATTGTTAGGCGGCAGTTGCCAAGGGTGCCGGGAGGCGGGCAGGTGCAGTGAATCGAGCATGGCCTTGAGGGCAGCGGCGCCTTGTTCCGACAGATCGTGGGCGTCGTTGCGCGCCAAGGCCAGGGCGCCTTGGACCTGTTGCTGGCGAGCATTGAGCAAGGCGAATTCTTCGCGTAACGCTGTCCAGTCGCTGTGTGCGAAGAAGCTCAGCCAGTCGTGCAGTAACTCTTCGATCTGCGTGGCCGGTTCGCGCTCGCTGCCGAGAGTGAAGTGGATATCCAGCACGGCTTGATCCGCAAACTGGTACAGCACGGACGCCTGCAGCGCGGTGGCCAGTCGTCGAGCTTGCAGTTCGGCGAGCAACCCGCCGGGGGCCGAGGCGTTGAGCCAGGTGCAGAGAAACGCCAACGCTTCCCGTGGTGCGTCACAGGTAATGACCTGATGCAGGTGGCGATCGGCGGCGTGTTGATAGCAGCGTGCGGAGCCTTGCATCAAGGCCGGTGGAGCGGCCTGCGGGTGCAATGGCCCGGGTGTCAGTTGGTCACTGAACTGCTGGGCCATGGCCTGCAGGTCGGTCAGCGATTGTGGGCCGGCAAGGCTCAAAGTCATCTGCCCGCTTTGATAAAAGTGTGCGTGGAACCCGCGCAAGGCTTGCTGAAAGGCCTCGCTTTCCACCGGCAGGCTGTCGCGGTTGCCGGCATGAAAACCGCGCAACGGATGATCTGCTGCCAAGCCTTGCAGCAGCGCCACTTGTTGTTGGGCCTTGGCATCCTGGGACCAGGCGATGAACTCCGCGTCGAGCACTTCGCGCTCACGCTGTTGATCGTCGAGGGCCAGGCGTGGGTGAGTCAGCATATCCGCCAACCGCATCAGCCCGTCTGTAAAAACCGGCACCGGCAGTTCAAAGAAAAACTCGGTGGTGCGCTCACGGGTGCTGGCATTGACCTGCCCACCGTGTCGTTGCACGTAGGCCATCAGCCCTTCGCCGGCTGGAAAGCGCTCGGTACCGAGAAACAGCAAGTGCTCAAGAAAATGCGCCAGCCCAGGCCAAGCCAATGGCACGTCATGGCTGCCGGCAGCCACCTGTAAAACGGCGGCGCAGCGCTTCAAGCGTGGCGCATGGCGCAGGCAGACCCGCAGGCCATTGGCGAGGGTCAGGTGAGCGGGATGAGGGTGAACCGGCGCAGGCATGGGCACTTCCGAGGCGTGGGAAGTGCCTATGCTAGCAAACCCAATGGGTCAGGGCTTGTGCAGCGCGCCGTAGAGTTCGGCGCGACGGTCTTGTAGGTAGTGGTTGGCGGCGCGGGCATCGAAGATCGATTGGCGCTCCAGGGTGCCGACGATCAAGGCTTCATCCAGGCCGGCCTGGGCAATTCGCTGGCCGTCCGGCGCGGCAATGCTGCTTTGCCCGCAGTAGTGAATCTCGTCTTCGTGGCCGCAGTAGTTGGCATAGGCCACAAAACACTGGTTTTCAAAGGCTCGCGCCCGCACGGTGACGTCGGCAACAAAGTCGAACGGCACCATATTGGCGGTGGGCACCAGGATCAGTTCGGCACCGGCCAGGGCCAGGCGCCGGGTGTTTTCCGGAAATTCCAGGTCGTAGCAAATCAGCATGCCCACCTTCCACCCGTTCAACTCCACCACCGGGAAATCATCGGGGCCGGCGCTGAACATCGAGTGGTCAAGGTCGCCAAACAGGTGGGTCTTACGGTAGTTGCACAGGCGCTTGCCGTGGGCGTCAATCAACTGCACGGCGTTGTAGATCTGGCCGTCGTCGGCCCGCTCCGGGTAGCCATACAGGATCGCCAGCCCGGCGCCTTGCGCCAGTTCGGCAATCGCCTGCGCCGAAGGCCCGTCCTGTGCCTCGGCCAGTGCGCCAACGGCTTCGGCGCCAATGTTATAGCCGCTGAGGAACATCTCTGGCAGCACCAGCACATCGGCGCCGTGTGCCTCATGGGCCAACCGGTGCAGGCGCTGCAGGTTAGCGGCCACATCCAGCGGCAGTGGCGGGCATTGGTACAAGGCGACACGCATGCTCAACTCCTTATTCTGCCAGGGCGATGGGCCCAATTTCATCGAACACGTCGCCCGGGCCTGGGTTCTGCGGGTGGGTGCTGCCACCGAAGTGGTTCATGATGCCCCACACCGCGTTGAGCGAGGTTTGTACCGCGCCTTCGACCCAGGCGGGCGTCCACGATACATCATCACCCGCGATGAAGATCCCGCGTTGTTCGGCGGGCATATCCTTTTGCATGAAGTGCGCATACATCCGCTGGTTATAGCGATAGTGACCGGGCAAGGCACCTTTGAAAGCCCCGAGGAAATGCGGGTCGGCTTCCCAGGACACGGTGATCGGGTCGCCGATGATGCGCGCCTTGATGTCGACCTTGGGGTAGATCTTCTTCAGTGCATCGAGGGCCAGTTTCACCCGCTTGTCGATGGGCTGGGGCAGCATCTTCAGCGCATCGCTCATCCACGAGTAGGACAGGCAGATCACCCCCGGCTTGTCGTCGCCGTTATCGAATAGGTAGGTGCCACGGGTCAGGCGGTCGGTGAGGGTCATGCTCATCAGGTCGCGACCGGTTTGCGGGTCTTTGTCTTTCCAGAATGGGCGGTCAACCATCACGAAGGTTTTCGAGGACTGCATGTAGCGAGTGCGATCCAGGGCCATCCACATTTTTTGTGAGAACAGGGTTTCGTCGCATTCGATCTGGGTGGTCAGCAACCAGCTTTGGCAGGTGGTCAGCACCGCCGCGTATTCACGGGTGTCGCCGTAGTTGTCGGTAACGGCGAAACGGCCATCGGCGGCGTGGGCAATGCGCTTCACGCCGGCCCGTGGCGCACCTCTATGCAGCGAGCTCAGGCTGGTACCGGCCGGCCAGTGGGCGCAGCGTTCCGGCACATGGCGCCAGATGCCCATGGGCACTTGGGCCACGCCACCGACGATCAGGTGTTGATGATCATCGCAGTTGGTCATCACCACGCGGAAGATTTCCAGCATCGAGTTGGGGAAGTCCGAGTCCCAGCCGCCGGTGCCGAAACCGACCTGGCCAAACACCTCACGGTGGTGGAACGACAACTTGGCGAAGGCCTTGGAGGTGGCGACGAAGTCGTAGAAGGTACGGTCATCCCACAGCGGCACGAGCTTGTTCCACAGTTCCTTGAGCCGTGGCACGTCGCGGTCGCGGATTGCCTGCTGGATATCGCCGAACTGTGAACCGGCTTCCAGGGCGTCGGCCCAGGCATCGGCCACTTCCTGGAACAGTGCAGGTAAATCGGCGAGTTTTTGCGCGTAGTGGGTCTGGCCTTCCAGATCGATCACGGTGCTGCCGGACGCCGGTGTCAGCGGGTTGGGAAAGGGCTTGGTCTCCAGTCCAAGTTTGTCCACGTAATGGTAGAACGCGGTGGACGACACCGGGAACCGCATGCCGCCCAGCTCGGCGATGATGCCTTCGGCGCCTTCAAAGGCCTGCGAGCGCAAGCGGCCACCCATCTTCGAGGCTTCATACACAACGGGCTTGAGCCCGAGCTTCATCAGCTCGTAGGCCGCAACCAGGCCCGCGATCCCGGCTCCCACAATTGCCACTTCGGCGCCATGATTAACCGCAGGAATACTGCCCAGCCCGGCGGGGTGTTCGATCCAGTCATCAAAGGCAAACGGGAAATCCGGGCCGAAGATAGTGATGGGTTTCTTGCCGTCGCCCGGGTGGCGATTAGGCTTGCTGAGGGTGCTGGACGGAATGCTCATGGCTGACCTTACTGACGGCTCGGCGGGAGGAGGGCCCGTTGAGTATAGGAAAAGATGGCAGCCAGTTTAGGGAGCGTTGCGCTCGTTAATAAGACGCAATGTGTCGTCGTATTGCGCTGGTTTTAGTCAATACGACGAATATAGTGATCAGATTGGTTGTCCGCGATCCAATTTGTTACTGAGGATGATCGAGGTGGTGGTTTTCTCGACGCCATCGACACTGCCGATCTGGTCCAGCAATTGGTCCAGTTGCTCCGGCGAATCGGTGCGCAGCCAAGCCACGTAATCAAACTCCCCACTTACCGCGCACAACTGCTGCACCTGGGCCATGGCGCTTAGCCTGCGCAACACCTCTTTGCCCGAACGGGGTTGCACGGTAATGCCCACATAAGCCTGCAACCCACCATCCGCAACGCGCTGGCTCAGGCGCACGCCGTAACCCGTGATGACCTGGGTTTTTTCCAGGCGGGCCAGACGCGACGTGACGGTGGTACGCGCGATGCCCAACTGCCGGGCGAGCATGGCCACGCTTTCACGGGCATTGAGCTGCAGGGCGGCGATCAGTTGGCGGTCGATTTCGTCTAGGGCGGGCAAGGGGGAGCTCCAGTGCTGGGTGTAATTCGCGAGGGATATTACAGGCTAGCGTGGGCGAGATGCAGACGTGAATCTTAGTTCGCAGGGGAGCTAAATGCTGAGAGTGCATAAAAACTGACAGAAGTTTGCTGGCGATACGGTGGGCCTCATCTTCATCATGTTTTCTCAGGGGGCCGCTGAGCGGTTGAGCGGTTTTTTCATTGGTATGTTTTGTGTGTGCAAAAAAAGCGCGCTATCGGTGGGCGGTGTGTAGTATACACACTGCAAGGTGAAGCGATGAGAAGTAGAGAGGTCATTGAACTGCTGGTTGCGGATGGATGGGTTGAGGTGGCGGTAAAGGGTAGTCATCACCAGTTCAAACACCCAGTGAAGCGAGGACGAGTAACAGTCCCTCACCCCAAGTCAGAGATTGCTAAGGGCACCTTGCACAGTATTTTTAAATCGGCAGGGCTTAAATATTAAGCCTGACTGATGGTTTGAATGAGCTCTGTGAGCTTGTTCAGAGGAGGATCGATGAAATTTCCAGTGGTAGTGCATAAAGACGCTGATTCGGACTACAGCGTAACGGTCCCTGATGTACCAGGCTGCTTCTCGGCGGGCTCTTCGTTTTCCGAAGCGTTAGATAATGTTCGGGAGGCGCTGGCGCTGCATCTTGAAGGATTGGTTGCCGACGAGGAAAAACTTCCCCAGGCCCAAGAGGTTGATGCTCATCTCGATAATCCCGACTTCACCGGTGGTGTTTGGGCGATCGTCGACTTCGATCTCACGCCGTATTTGGGAAAATCGGTACGGTTCAATGCTTCTTTACCTGAGCAGCTTTTGCACCGAATTGACGAGCGTGTGCAAAAAGATCACCGCTACGCCTCTCGTTCAGGTTTTTTGGCGACGGCAGCGCTGCGCGAATTGTCTGTTTGAGTCAAACGTCAGATACGCAAAAGCCGCGCAGTGCGCGGCTTTCTTGTGTGGTGGGCCCAGTAGGACTCGAACCTACGACCAAGGGATTATGAGTCCCCTGCTCTAACCAACTGAGCTATAGGCCCTCAGTAGGTCGCGGATTATAGCGATGGTTTGTTCACTGTGCCATCCGAAAAATCCTTGTGCCGTGTACGAAGGAAGCTGGCGGCAAAAAGCTCCGGCGGCAGGGGCAGGCTGACGATGTAGCCTTGCATCTGTTCACACCCCTCGCTTGCGAGGAATGCTTGTTGTGCCGGGGTCTCCACGCCTTCGGCGATGATGGTGAATTGCATGCTGTGGCCAAGGGCGATGATGGCGCGCACGATGGCTGCATCGTGAGGGTCGTCGGGCAAGCCGCGGACGAAGGATTGGTCGATCTTGAGGAAGTCCAGAGGCAGGCGTTTGAGGTAGCTGAGGGATGAATAACCGGTGCCGAAATCATCGATCGCCAATTGGACGCCCAGGCGCTTGAGTTGGTGCAACACCGCCAGTGCTTCTTCGGCTTGGCTCATGATGAAGTTTTCGGTGATTTCCAGTTGCAGGCAGCCGGGTTCGAGGCGGTAATCGTGCAGCAGTTGTTCGATGCGTGACAGCAGGTTGGGGTGACGCAGTTGCGCGCCTGCGAGGTTGACCGACAGGGGGCCGAAATCCTCGAAAGCCGCTTGCCAGGCGTGCAGTTGCCGGCAGGCCTGTTCCAGTACCCAGTCGCCGATTTGCAGGATCATGCCGTTCTCTTCGGCCAGGGCAATAAAGTGCTCGGGCGGGACCTCGCCCAGAGTCGGGTGATGCCAGCGGATCAAGGCTTCGGCGCCGATCAGTTGCTGGGTGACCAGGCTGCGTTTGGGTTGGTAATACAGGCTCAATTCTTCACGCTCGATGGCGCGGCGCAGTTCGTGCTCCAGCGCTACGCGTTCATTGGCTTGGGCAGTCAGGTCGCGGGTATAGCGCTCGACCCGGTTACGCCCCTTGGCCTTGGAGCGATACATTGCGGCGTCGGCATTTTTGACCAGGGTGGCGACGTCGGTACCGTCTTGCGGATACAGGCTGGTGCCGATACTGGCGCTGATAAAAAACTCATGCTCGCCGGCTTGGAATGGCGGGGTAAAACAGTCGAGCAGTTTGTTCGCCAAGTGCTGGGCGTCGCTGGCCTGTTGCAAGCCGGGCAACAGGATAATGAATTCGTCGCCGCCCAAGCGAGCAACGGTGTCCACGTCCCGCAACTGCTCCTTGAGGCGTACGGCGATGTCTTTGAGCAGCAGGTCGCCGACCGGGTGGCCGAGGCTGTCGTTGATGTGTTTGAAGCGATCAAGGTCGAGAAACAACACCGCGCCCTGTTTACCACTTTCCTGCTGGCCGTTGAGGGCGGCCTGCAACCGGTTTTCAAACAGGGTGCGGTTGGGCAGGCCGGTCAATGGGTCGTGGTGGGCCTGATAATCCAGGCGTGCCTGGGCCAGCTTGAGGCTGGAGATGTCGGCGAACACGGCAACGAAGTGCGTGACCAATTGCTCGCGGTTACGCACGGCGCTGATGGTCAGCCAGCTCGGATACACCTCGCCGTTCTTGCGGCGGTTGGAGATCTCTCCTTGCCAATGACCGTGGGCCGTCAACTGGTGCCACATCGCCGCATAGAACGCGCTGTCATGCAGGCCGGAGGCGAGCAGGCGCGGGGTATGACCAAGGGCTTCAACCTCGCTGTAGCCGGTTATCTCAGTGAAGGCGCGGTTGACGGCGCTGATGTTCTGCCGTGTGTCGGTGATCAAGACGCCTTCGGCGGTGCTTTCGAACACCGTGGCGGCCTGCTGCAGTTTTTCCTGCATCAACTGGCGTTCGGTGATGTCCCGGGCGATGGTCAGCATGCAATCTTCGTCGCCAATCGGCAGTGGGCGGCTGGACACTTCGCACAGGCGAATCTGGCCGTCGGCACGACGGATATGACAGATGAAATCGCGCACAAAACCGTCGCGCTGCATCAACTCCAGCATGTGTTTGCGTTCGTTGAGGTCGACCCAGATGCCTAGGTCCAGGGTTGATTGGTCAAGTGAGGAGGCGCTGGTGAAACCGGTCAGGTGGCTGAAACCTTCGTTCACTTCAATCAGCAGGCCATCTCTTTGGCGACTCAGTAGTAAACCGTCGGGGGAAGCATGGAATGCCTTGGCGAATTTCTCTTCGGAGGTTTGCAGCTGCTGTTGGGTTTCCTTGAGCTCGGTGATATCGCGCACCACCACCACCAGGGCTTCAGTGGTATCGAGTTGGAACGGCTCAGCTGAGATCAGCCCGGTAAATGCCTGACCATTGCTGCGCAGAAAGGACATTTCCAGGTTACGGATACTGGTGGTCTGTACCCGCTGCAGCAAATCCGGACCGACGCCCTGAATGCCCCATATATTCAGATCTGAGGCGGTTTTGCCTACCACCTCGTCGGCGCGCAGCCCAATCTGGTCCTCGAATGCCTTGTTGACCTCCAGCAGGCAGCCATCAGACAACTGGGCAATCACCAGGATGTCTGGGCACTGCTGAAACACCGAGGCAAATTTCTGCTCGGACAGTTGCAGGGCTTCCTCGGTGCGCTTGGCTTCGCTGATGTCGATCATCAGGCCGCGCAGCACTGGCTCGTGGCCGTGTTCGATCAGGCTGACAATGTCACGTACCCACAGACAGCGGCCATCAGCGGTGATGACCCGGTAATCAATGCTGTGATCACGGTTAGCGCGAGTTTCCCGATAGCAATAGGCCTCGGCGCGGGTCAGGTCGGCGGGGTGGATGATGTTGCGCCAGAAGCCTGGAATCAGCCAATGGGCGCGGGGATAGCCGAGCAGGTCTTCGGCATGGGGCGACACGTAGCTGTAGGTGAAATCGCTGATGCTTGCTTCCCAGGCGATGGCGGACAAGCTCTCCACCAAGCCGCGATAGTGGTACTCGCTGCTTCGCAGTTCTTGCTCAAGGGCGACCCGGCGGGAAATTTCCGAGCTGAGCCGGCGATTGATCCGAATCACGATTGCCAGCACCGTACTCAATAGCAGCACCGCTGGCAGGCCGTACGTGAGCAGGTCAGCCCAGAAGGTGCGGTGATCGGTGAAACTACCGACCCAGTGTTGCTGGATCGCATCCGTTTCGGCTGAGCTGAGGTCGGCGAGGACTTTGTCCAGGATGCCCACCAGGATTTTCTCATCCCGCGGTACGCCCATCGCCAGTTGGTAGCGATAGGGTGTTTCGCCGCTGACGTACAGGCCGTCGAGCTTGAGTTGGCGCAGGCTCCAGACGCTGGAGGCGAGGTCGCCGACCACGGCATCCACTTCATCGGTGGCCAGGGCTTGCAGCGTCGAACTGACGTTGGGCATCGCCACCAAATTCAGGTCCGGATGGTGGGTACGCAGCAGTTCATGGGGCGCGTAGTTTTCCACCACGGCAATTTTCAGGCCGTACAAATCCTTGAGGCTGCGTGGTTTCGCGCCGCCTTCATGGGCCAGGATGACGATGGGAAAGTCGAGATAGGGGCGTGTGAAGGCCAGGAAGTTTTGGCGTTCGGGGGTGGACATGATGCCAGGCAGCAGGTCGAGCTGATTATTGCGGGCTTGTTCAAGCACCGCGGTCCAGTTAACGGGTTCGATCAGTTTGATTCGAACGCCCAGACGGTCCTGGAGTAGGCGTACGTAATCGGCAGCCAGGCCCTGATATCGGCCATTTTCATCGCGATATTCAAACGGTGGCCAGGACGCGTCCACGCCGAGGCGCAGCTCCTGATGGTCCGCCAACCAGCTACGCTCATCATCCGTAAGAGTCAACGCGCCAGCCGTTGCGGTCCAGGTCAGCAGCGACAGCAGTATCACGGTCGGCAATCTGGGCATAACGGTCTCGTTATGGCACGGGGAATGTCTCGAGTGTAGACGGGCATTGCGAGGGCGGGGTGGTGCGGGGCAGTTAATCTGTGGAAAGCGGTCGGTAGAAAGCAAAACCCCCGGCCTGGGCCGGGGGTTCTGGTATCACTCGTCGAGGAAGGAGCGCAGATGCTCGCTTCGCGTCGGGTGGCGCAACTTGCGCAGCGCCTTGGCTTCGATCTGACGGATCCGCTCACGGGTCACGTCAAACTGCTTACCGACTTCCTCAAGGGTGTGGTCGGTATTCATGTCGATGCCGAAACGCATGCGCAGTACCTTGGCTTCACGGGCAGTGAGGCCGGACAGTACGTCGCGAGTCGCTTCTTTCAAGCTCTCAACAGTGGCGACATCGATTGGCGACTGCATGGTCGAGTCTTCGATGAAGTCACCCAGATGGGAGTCTTCGTCATCACCAATCGGCGTTTCCATGGAGATCGGCTCTTTAGCGATCTTCAATACCTTGCGGATTTTATCCTCAGGCATTTCCATGCGTTCGCCCAGCTCTTCCGGGGTCGGTTCGCGACCCATTTCCTGCAACATCTGCCGGGAAATACGGTTGAGCTTGTTGATGGTCTCGATCATGTGCACCGGAATACGGATGGTGCGGGCCTGGTCGGCGATCGAGCGAGTGATCGCCTGACGGATCCACCAGGTGGCATAAGTCGAGAACTTGTAGCCGCGACGGTATTCGAACTTGTCCACCGCCTTCATCAAGCCGATGTTGCCTTCCTGGATCAGATCAAGGAATTGCAGGCCACGGTTGGTGTACTTCTTGGCGATGGAGATCACCAGACGCAAGTTCGCTTCAACCATCTCTTTCTTCGCGCGGCGGGCCTTGGCCTCGCCGATCGACATGCGACGGTTGATGTCTTTGATTTCTGCAATCGTCAGGCCGGTTTCGGTTTCAAGCGCGGTCAGCTTCTGCTGGCAACGGATGATATCGGGCTGCAGGCGGCCGATGGCTTCGGCGTATTTCGCCTTGCCCTTGGCCAGTGCGTCGCTCCAGCTTTCGTCAACTTCGTTGCCCGGGAACTGGCGCAGGAAATCGGTACGCGGCATGCGCGCATCACGCACACAGAGCTGCATGATCGCACGCTCTTGGGCACGCAGACGCTCAAGGGCACTGCGAACCCGCTCAACCAGGCCTTCGAATTGCTTGGGCACCAGCTTGATCGGCATGAACAGCTCAGCCAGGGCCACCAGCTCGGCAATCGCCTGCTTGTTGCCACGACCGTGCTTTTTCAGGGCCTTGCGGGTGATTTCCATTTGATCGGAAACCGCACCGAAGCGCTGGGCAGCGATGACCGGGTCTGGACCGCTTTCGGCTTCTTCTTCGTCGTCGCTGCTTTCAGCTTCGTCGTCGTCGGTGTCGTCGTCCGCTTTTGCGGCTTTCGTATCAACAGGCGGCGGTACTTCGGCGGCAGGCGGCGCAATGCCGTCGTCCGGGTCGATATAACCGCTCAGGACGTCGGACAGGCGGCCACCTTCGGTGGTGACGCGGGTGTACTCGGAGAGAATGTGGTCAACCGTGCCAGGGAAGTGCGCAATAGCGCCCATCACTTCGCGGATGCCCTCTTCGATACGCTTGGCGATTTCGATTTCGCCTTCGCGTGTCAGCAGCTCGACGGTACCCATTTCGCGCATATACATGCGCACCGGGTCTGTCGTGCGGCCGATATCGGTCTCTACTGCAGCCAGCGCGGCAGCAGCTTCCTCAGCGGCGGCCTCGTCGGTATCAGCGTCGGCCAGCATAAGGGAATCCTTATCTGGCGCGACTTCGAATACGTTGATCCCCATGTCGTTAATCATGCGGATGATGTCTTCCACCTGCTCAGGATCTGAAATATCCTCAGGCAGGTGGTCGTTGACCTCCGCGTAAGTCAGGTAACCCTGCTCACGACCAAGAAGTATCAACTCTTTGATACGAGACTGCTGTTGCGCTTTTCCGGACATAACACCCTATCCACTGAAGGTCTTGGCGGGCAAAAAACAAGCCGAGGATTATACCCGAGCTATGACCTCACACGCCAGCTGAGGTCGGGTTTGATGCGTAAACATTCTGTTTTAAGAGGTCGCGCATCTGTTTTGCTATCTGAATTTGCTCTTCAGCCGATAATCCCGGCTGCCTCGCTCTCTTGATAAGTTCGTCGAGGGTCTGAGTGTGTTGACCCGCGGATAACCTATTAATGGTGTCTAAAAACTGTTGTTCAAGGTTGTCGCCGTCAATTAGCCACTCCTTTTCCGCCAGTGCCCGCAATAAACGGCCCTGTTCCGTGCCATGCCAGCGAGCCATCAACTGAATTGAGTTTAGCTTAGGGTTTTTCTGCACGGCTTCGATCAGTGCGATAAGCACCTGAGCGTAGGTGTTGCTCTCGTTGGCAAAGTGGTCGGCACTTTCAACCTTGCCGGCCAATTGCGGGTGGTGAATCAGTGTGCGCAGTGCAATCAGTGTGGGGGCTTCCACCGCTACGGGTGTGCGTGGCGCGTAGGCTTCATCGCGATCACCGCGTTTGCCGTTTTTGCTCCAGGGCTTTTTGTCCCACTTCTTGCCGCCGGCGCCGGGCTTCTTCGGCGTCCATTCCTGCTGGGGCGCGAAGGCCTCCTGAGGTTGGTGAAAGTCAGCGTAGTCCGGCATGGCGTCGTAATCCATGCCGGGGTCGTAGGTTGGCGGTGCATCCTGTGGTGCGCTGTGCACCAGCTGGCTCACGGCTTCGCCGCTCAAGCCAGTGATCTCCAGCAGACGCTGACGCATCAGTGTGCGCAAGTTGGCGCCCGGGACCTTGTCGATCAGCGGCGCCGCGAGGGTGGCCATGTGGGCCTTGCCTTCGAGGGAGCGCGGGTCGGCCTCTTCGGTCAGTTGCTGAAAAAAATAATCCGCAAGCGGCTGCGCATGTTGATTGATGCGTGCACGGAACGCGTCGGTACCTTCCGAACGCACCAGGGTGTCTGGGTCTTCGCCTTCGGGCAGGAACAGGAAGCGAGCGCGGCGCCCATCCTGCAGGCTCGACAGCGTGGCTTCGAGCGCGCGCCAGGCGGCGTTGCGGCCAGCCTGGTCGCCGTCGAAGCAAAACAGCACGCTGGGCACGACGCGAAACAGGCGCTTCAAATGTTCTTCGCTGGTGGCGGTGCCGAGGGTGGCGACCGCGTTGCGCAGGCCTTGTTGGGCCAGGGCGATCACGTCCATATAGCCTTCAACCACGATGATCTCGTCGAGGTTGCGGTTGTTCTTGCGCGCTTCGAACAGGCCGTAGAGTTCCTGGCCCTTGTGGAATACCGGGGTTTCCGGGGAGTTCAGGTACTTGGGCTTGTCGTCTCCAAGCACGCGGCCACCAAAGGCGATGATACGGCCACGGCTGTCGCGGATCGGGAACATCACGCGGTCGCGGAAGCGGTCATAGCGCTTGCCGGTCTCGGCGTTTTCCACCAGCAGGCCGGCATCGATCATGGCCTTTTGCTGGAGGGTGTCGCTGCTCAGGTGCTTATACAGGTTGTCCCAGCCCGGCGGGGCGAAGCCGAGACCGAAGTCCCGAGCGATTTCGCCGGTGAGGCCGCGCCCTTTGAGATAGTCGACAGCGGCCTTGCGCTGCGGATGGCTCTTGAGTGCCTGGCGGTAAAAGTCGGCAGCGGCGGTCAGTAGCGGATACAGCGGCGAATCGGTGGGTTGCCGGGGTTTGTGCGGGCGACCACTTTCTTCGCGGGGCACTTCCATGCCGGCGGCTTTCGCCAGGTCCTCGACAGCTTGGGGGAAATCCAGGTTGTCGTGGTCCATCAGGAAGCCCAGGGCATTCCCGCCCGCGCCGCAACCGAAGCAGTAATAAAACTGTTTGTCGGGGCTGACGCTGAACGATGGGGTTTTTTCTTTATGGAACGGGCAGCAGGCGGTGTAGTTTTTGCCGGCTTTTTTCAGCTGTACGCGTGAGCTGACAACATCGACGATGTCGGTGCGGTTCAGAAGGTCGTCAATAAAGCTCTGGGGAATCAGCCCGGCCATGGCGTTCTCGTCATCACTGCGTGTAAATGAGGGCCCGTGACGTGTTCAAGCGCACGTATGGAGTGCTCGATCATCATCGTCTGCATGGGTCATCAGGAAGTGTATCTGCCGAATATTCACTGAGGGTAGTTTCTGATCAGTCTTCGGCATGGAAATGTTGCCCGGGCGTCCGGTCTTGGCCAATGGCGGCCTCGGAAACGCATCGATGGGCACAGCCGACACGGTTGATCGTCTGTTTGAAGAATAGGTGTGCTCGTCAGTAGCCTTGTTAGGCTCGTCAGAAGAGACGTGCACCGCTGGCAAAAGAGCCAGCCCTGACGTGTGAAGCAGTGTCTCGGTCGCGTGTGCGGCGTCGACGGTGAAGCATCAAGCGATATCCGCAAATGCCAACAGCCCGGCTGAGGGCCGGGCTTGGCAGAAGCTTGCTACGAACGTCTGTGTATTAGTACAGACGAACGGCGCGGCGCTGTTCGCGCTGAACTTTCTTAGCGTGACGCTTAACAGCGGCTGCTGCTTTGCGCTTACGCTCAGAAGTTGGCTTCTCATAAAATTCGCGGCTACGAACTTCAGCCAGAACACCGGCTTTTTCGCAGGAGCGCTTGAAACGACGCAGAGCTACGTCGAAGGGTTCGTTCTCTTTTACTTTGACGGCTGGCATCCAGAGCTACCTTCTTTCATTACCGGGAATCAACGTTCTCGTCGCAAAAAATTCGCGGCTGAGGTCGTCGGTTTTTAAGGGTTGCGGATGTTAACCCCTCATTGCCCGGAATGCAAAGCCTCTGATCGAAAACCGCTAGTCGGGAGGGGGAGTGGCGACTATTATGCGCGCCTTCGAATTCAGCCTCTACAAGGCGCAAACCCATGCTAGTACTGGGACTTGAAACCTCCTGCGACGAAACCGGAGTCGCACTATACGACAGTGAACGCGGGCTTTTGGCCGATGCACTGTTCAGTCAGATCGACCTGCATCGCGCCTATGGCGGCGTGGTGCCGGAGCTTGCCAGCCGCGATCACGTCAAGCGCATGCTGCCGCTGATCCGCCAGGTGCTGGATGAGGCCGGCTGTGTGGCAACCGAGATCGATGCCATCGCCTACACGGCAGGGCCCGGATTGGTCGGAGCCCTGCTGGTTGGGGCCTCTTGCGCCCAGGCGCTGGCCTTTGCCTGGGGTATTCCTGCCCTTGGCGTGCACCATATGGAAGGCCATTTATTGGCACCCATGCTGGAAAAAACACCGCCAGAGTTCCCGTTCGTCGCTTTGTTGGTTTCGGGGGGGCATACGCAGCTGGTTCAGGTGGATGGGATCGGCCAATACACGCTGTTGGGCGAGTCGCTGGACGATGCTGCCGGCGAAGCGTTCGACAAAACCGCGAAGATGATGGGGCTTAATTATCCTGGCGGTCCGGAAATCGCCCGCCTGGCCGAGAACGGCGTTGCCGGTCGCTATACCTTCCCGCGGCCGATGTGTGATCGTCCCGGCTTGATGTTCAGTTTCAGCGGCTTGAAAACCTCTGCCTTGAACACCTGGCAGCACAGCGTCAGCGCCGGGGACGACGGCCAACAAGCCCGTTGCGACATCGCGCTGGCGTTCCAGCAGGCTGTGGTGGAGACTTTGACCATCAAGTGCAAGCGCGCCCTGAAACAGGCGGGCATGAAGCGGCTGGTGATCGCAGGCGGCGTCAGCGCCAACAAGGCGTTGCGCAGCTCCCTGGAAAAAATGCTCGGCGACATGAATGGCAATGTGTTCTACGCACGCCCTGAGTTCTGCACTGACAACGGCGCGATGATCGCCTACGCCGGTTGCCAGCGCCTGCAGGCCGGACAGCACGAAAGCCTGGCGATCAGCGTGCAGGCGCGCTGGCCGATGGAGCAATTGCCGCCGTTGTAAGGTTCAAGGGCGCCGGGCCCAGGCGGGGTATTTAAAAATGCCGTTCGCGCCCGGCAAACAGGTCGCGTAGATTGCCGCGGTGGCGCCAGACGATCAGCAGTGTCAGCACGCTCATCGGTAGCAGCGCTTCTGGTTCCTGCCAGGCCAGCAGCGGCAGGGTCAGCGGCGTGGCAATCAGCGCGGCCAGCGAGCTGGTGCGGGTGAGGTAGAACGTCAGCAGCCAGGCGAGCATGGCCAGTAACGCCGCAGGGGGGTAAATGCCCAGCAGCATGCCGGCAGCCGTGGCGACGCCCTTGCCGCCGCGAAAGCGGAAGTACAACGGGAACAGGTGACCCAGGACGGCACACAGGCCCACCCAGGCTTGCTGTTGCAAGCTAAGGCCGACGAGGCTGGCGATCAGCACGGGCAGCAGGCCCTTGCAGACGTCGCCCAGCAAGGTCAGGACGGCAAGTTTCTTGCCGGCCAGGCGCAACATATTGGTGGCCCCGGCATTGCCTGAGCCACTCATTCGCGGATCGGGATTTCCCGTCAAGCGGCTGAGCAAAATGGCGAAGGACAGCGAGCCGAGCAGGTAGGCGAGAATCGCCAGTGACCAAAACATGCTAACTATTCCGGGCGAGGACGCCCTGATTCTAACGGGGCATCGCGCCCTTGTCGTGCTGCGGAGAAAAGTGCTTGGACAGAGTGTTTATCGAAGGCCTGGAAGTCGACACCGTAATCGGGGCTTACGACTGGGAGCGCGGCATCCGGCAATGCCTGCGCCTGGACCTGAGCTTCGCCTGGGATAATCGCCCAGCCGCGGCCGGTGACGACCTGACCCTGGCACTGGATTACGCCAGGGTGTCTGCGCGTATCCAGGCTTTTGCCGAGCAGTCCCAGTACCAATTGGTGGAAACCTTCGCCGAACGTCTGGCCGAAATGCTGATGAGTGAATTCCAGATTCCCTGGTTGCACCTCAAGTTGACCAAGCCCGGCGCGGTACCGGCTGCCAAGGGCGTGGGCGTGGAGATCGAGCGCGGATGTCGTTGACTCATGTTTACCTCGGGCTTGGCAGCAATATCGACCGCGAGGCTCGTCTATGTGCCGGCTTGGATGCGTTGGCGGGTTTCTTGACGGATATGCGCTGTTCGGCGGTGTTCGAAAGCCAGCCGGTGGGGATCAAAAGTGGGCCGTTTTTCAATCTGGTGGTGTCGGCTTATACCGACCTGCCGTTGATGGAGTTGGATCGTCGTTTGAAATCCATCGAGGCTGACAATGGCCGCTACGCGCCAGACCGCAAAGGCCTGCCGCTGGATATCGATGTGTTGTTGTATGGCGATCTGGTGGGCGATTTTGATGGCTTGGTCCTACCGCGAGCCGAAATTCTGAAAAACGCCTTTGTGTTGTGGCCGCTGTCGATGATGGCGCCGCAGCGTATGCACCCTGAGGCCGGCAAGACGATGGCCCAGTTGTGGCGAGACGCGCAGATTGATCAGGTGCTGGCACCTGTGGCGTTCGAGTGGCAGGGGCGGCCACTCACGCCACAAGCTCTTTTGTAGGCGCCGAGCTTGCTCGCGAAGAACCTGAGGGCGCTGCGTCATCGTTGAGGTTCTTCGCGAGCAAGCTCGCTCCTACAGGGGCTTTTGCTGTTCCTTGTAGGCTTTAAGCGCTTTGAGTCGTTCACGCTTGAGCGCCTCGCCCAGTTCGGGGCCTTTGAAACCTTTCTCCAACAACGGCGCTACCGGCACTTCGCGTGCAGCCTTTGCCGCTGCGCGCAAGTAATCGGCCTGTGGATAACTGCGTTGCTCAAAACCCTTGCGGCCCCGAGCGTCCATTTCGCAGGCCACCACGAACTCTTCAAAGCGTTGCGGCCGACGGTACACGTCGAAGCTTTGCAGCAACTCCAGCAATGTCGAGGCCTTGAGTTCAAGCGCGCGATGCCCGTGAGTATGATATTGCCCCACCAGCAAGGCCAACTCCTGGCAATCCCTCGGCACCTTGAAACGCTCGTTCACCGCTTTGATCAGCTTCAAGCCGCGATGTTCGTGGGCAATGTGCTGCGGCAACTTATCCACAGGCGTCAGGCCTTTGCCCAGGTCGTGCAGCAGGCAGGCCCAGCGCACGCTCAGCGGTTGCTTGTGCAGGGCTGCTTGCTGCAGCACGCTCAAGGTATGCAAGCCGGTGTCTATTTCCGGGTGGTGAGCTGCGGGCTGCGGCACGCCGAACAGCACGTCCACCTCCGGCATCAAGGTTTTCAGTGCGTCGCAGTCACGCAGTACTTGGATAAATACCTGGGGTTGAGCTTCCATCAGCGCCCGTGAGATTTCCTTCCAGCTGCGCTCGGGGGTAAGGGCCTCCAACTCGCCTGACTCACTGAGTTGGCGCATTAACTCCAAGGTCTCGGGGGCGACTGTGAAGCCAAGAGGCGCATAGCGCGCGGCGAAGCGTGCAACACGCAGCACTCGGAGTGGATCTTCGGCGAACGCAGGAGAAACATGCCGCAAAATACGCGCTTCAAGGTCGCGTTGGCCATAGTAAGGGTCAGTCAGATTACCTTCGTCGTCCTCTGCCATGGCATTGATGGTCAGGTCACGCCGTATAAGGTCTTCTTCCAGTGTAACGTCGGGGCTCGCATGGAATATGAAGCCACCGTAACCCCGGCCATTCTTGCGTTCGGTGCGAGCGAGGGCGTATTCGTCACCGTTCTTCGGGTCGAGAAATACCGGGAAATCGGCGCCCACCGGTTTATAACCCTTGGCGAGCATCTCTTCGGCCGTCGCGCCAACGACGACACGGTCTATATCAGTGACCTCGATGCCCAGAAGGCGATCACGCACGGCGCCGCCGACTTTGTAGATTTTCATGAAAAAGCCTCCATTAGCGGCACAGGATAACGCCTGAGCCTGGCCAATGGAGGCTTTGCTGTTTCAGAGATGAACGACGGCCATGTCCAGGCGGCCGTAGTCGTTGTCGTTATGATCGCTGCGCGGTGGCACATGGTGGGTTTTCATCACCTGGTCGCCCTGCAGGGTTTCCAGATGAATATCAAAACCCCAGAGCCGATGCAGGTGCTTGAGCACTTCCTCAGTGGATTCGCCCAAGGGTTTGCGGTCGTGCTGCTGGTGACGCAAGGTCAGCGAACGGTCTCCACGCACGTCGATGCTGTAGATCTGCACGTTAGGCTCGCGGTTACCCAGGTTGTATTGCGCGGCCAGGGTTTCGCGAATGATGCGGTAGCCGGGTTCGTCGTGGATGGCAGGCACCACCAGGTCATCCTTGAGGTCGTCGTCCAGGATGCTGAACAGCTTGAGGTCGCGAATCACCTGGGGCGACAGGTACTGCAGGATAAAACTCTCATCCTTGAAGCTGCTCATGGCGAACTTGATGGTCGATAGCCAGTCGCTGCCGGCGATTTCCGGGAACCAGCGGCGGTCTTCCTCTGTGGGGTGCTCGCACATACGGCGAATATCGCGGTACATGGCAAAACCCAGCGCATAGGGGTTGATGCCGTTGTAATACGGGCTGTCGAAGCCTGGTTGGAAGACCACGCTGGTGTGGGACGTGAGGAACTCCATCATAAAGCCGTCCGTGACCAGGCCTTCGTCGTACAGGTCGTTCATCAGGGTGTAATGCCAGAAGGTAGCCCAGCCTTCGTTCATCACCTGGGTTTGGCGCTGTGGATAAAAGTATTGCGCGATCTTGCGTACGATGCGCACGATTTCGCGCTGCCAGGGTTCCAGCAGCGGGGCATGCTTTTCCAGGAAATACAGGATGTTTTCCTGCGGTTCGGCGGGGAAGCGTGCATTGTCTTTGTCGCTGTTCTTGTCGGCGCGCTTGGGGATGGTGCGCCACAGGTCGTTGATCTGTTTCTGCAAGTGCTCCTCGCGTTCCTTCTGGCGCAGGCGCTCCTCTTCGGCGGAAATAGGATAGGGGCGCTTATAGCGATCGACCCCGTAATTCATCAGCGTATGGCAGGAGTCCAACAGGTCTTCCACCGCATCGATACCGTGGCGCTCCTCGCACTGCATGATGTATTGCTTGGCGAACACCAGGTAATCAATGATCGAACTGGCATCGGTCCAGGTGCGAAACAAGTAGTTGCCCTTGAAGAAACTGTTATGCCCATAGCAGGCATGGGCCACTACCAGCGCCTGCATGCAGATGGTGTTTTCTTCCATCAGGTACGCGATGCACGGGTCGGAGTTGATCACGATCTCGTAGGCCAGGCCCATCTGGCCGCGTGTGTAGGACTTCTCGGTACTGAGGAAGTGTTTCCCGTAGGACCAATGGTGATAGCCCAGCGGCATGCCCACCGAGGCATAGGCATCCATCATCTGTTCAGCGGTGATGACTTCTATCTGGTTGGGGTAGGTGTCCAGGGCATAACCCGCCGCGATACGGCTGATTTCCCGGTCATAGGCCTGGATCAGTTCGAAGGTCCACTCGGAGCCAGTGGAAATGGGTTGGCGCTTGTTCTCTTTTTTGGCGGTCATGTCACTAACCTGCGCTGGAAGAGTTCACGGAAGACCGGGTAGATATCGCCGGCCGAGACCAGTTGCTGCTGGGCGAACGTGTCGGCAAAGGCTTCGCCGATGCGCTCGTATTCGAACCACAGGGCCTGGTGCTCACGGGGGGTGATTTCGACGTAAGTGTAGTACTGCACGAACGGCATGATCTGGTTGATCAAAATGTCCCGGCAGATCGGCGAGTCGTCGTTCCAGTTATCGCCGTCGGAAGCTTGGGCGGCGTAGATGTTCCACTCGTTGGCGGGGTAGCGCTCAGCCATGATCTCCTGCATCAGCTTCAGTGCACTGGAAACGATGGTGCCGCCGGTTTCCCGCGAGTAGAAAAACTCCTCTTCGTCCACTTCTCGGGCGCTGGTGTGATGGCGGATGAATACTACGTCGATCTTGTCGTAGTTCCGTTTCAGGAACAGGTACAGCAGGATAAAGAAACGCTTGGCGATGTCCTTGGTGGCCTGTGTCATGGAGCCGGAAACGTCCATCAGGCAGAACATCACCGCCTTGGAGCTGGGGTTGGGTTGCTTGACCAGCAGGTTGTACTTCAAGTCAAAGGTATCGAGGAACGGCACGCGGTGAATGCGCGCGCTGAGTTTTTCGATTTCTGCCTCGATTTCCTGGATATCGCCGAAGTTGTCCGGTTCTTCACGCTTCAAACGTGCCAACTCTTCCTTGGCCTGCTTGAGTTTGGCGCGGCTGCTGCCCGACAGGGCGATGCGCCGTGCATGGGCTGAGCGCAGGGTACGGATGATGTTGATGCGCGAAGGGTTGCCCTCGTTGCTGATCCCTGCGCGTACGGTCTTGAAGGTGTCGGTGCCGGTGAGGTTGCGCTTGACCAGGTTGGGCAGTTCCAGGTCTTCGAACATGAATTCGAGGAATTCTTCCTGGGTGATCTGGAAGACGAATTCGTCCATGCCTTCGCCAGAGTTGCCGGCTTTGCCCGGGCCTTTGCCACCGCCACCGCCTTGTGGGCGCTGGATATGTTCGCCGGTGGTAAATTCCTTGTTTCCGGGGTGCACGACGGTCTGTTTGCCGCCGCGACCATGGTGAAGCACCGGTTCGTCGATGTCCCGGCCGGGAATACTGATTTGTTCGCCATGCTCCATGTCGGTGATGGAACGGCGGCTGACGGCCTCTTCTACCGCCTTTTTGATGTGGTCACGGTAACGCCGCAGGAAACGCTGGCGGTTTACCGTGCTTTTGTTCTTGCCATTGAGGCGTCGGTCGATCACATAGCTCATGGGGAGCCCTCCGGGCAGCTTCACGTTACAAGCTTCAAGCCGCGAGCTGGAAGCTTAGAGACAAGCGGTCAACTGCCAGGCCGGATGCCTGGCAGTGTGCGCTTGCCGCTGCCTTACTGTGATTTGCGAACCCGCAGGTACCACTCGGAGAGCAGCCGTACCTGTTTGTCGGTGTAGCCTCGCTCGACCATGCGTGTGACGAAGTCGTTGTGTTTTTGTTGATCCTCCTTGCTGGCCTTGGCGTTGAAGCTGATGACGGGCAGCAGGTCCTCGGTGTTGGAGAACATTTTCTTCTCGATGACCACCCGCAGCTTCTCGTAGCTGAGCCAGGTGGGGTTCTTGCCGTTGTTGTTGGCACGGGCCCGCAGTACGAAGTTGACGATTTCGTTGCGGAAATCCTTCGGATTGCTGATGCCAGCGGGTTTCTCGATCTTTTCCAATTCTTCGTTGAGGGCAACTCGGTTGAGGATTTCGCCGGTTTCCGGGTCGCGGTATTCCTGGTCCTGAATCCAGAAATCGGCGTACAGCACGTAGCGGTCGAAGATGTTCTGGCCGTACTCGCTGTAAGACTCCAGGTAAGCGGTCTGGATTTCCTTGCCGATAAACTCGATGTAGCGCGGCGCCAGGTATTCCTTGAGGAAGCGCAGGTAGCGCTCACGGGTTTCGGCCTGGAACTGCTCCTGTTCAATCTGCTGCTCCAGCACATAGAGCAAGTGCACCGGGTTGGCGGCAATTTCGTGGGGGTCGAAGTTGAAGACCTTGGACAGGATCTTGAACGCAAAGCGGGTCGACAGGCCGTTCATGCCCTCGTCCACACCGGCTGTGTCACGGTACTCCTGGATCGACTTGGCCTTGGGGTCGGTGTCCTTGAGGTTTTCGCCGTCGTAGACGCGCATCTTCGAATAGATGTTCGAGTTTTCCGGCTCCTTGAGGCGCGACAGCACGGTGAACTGGGCAAGCATCTTCAGGGTGTCGGGCGCGCAATGGGCCTTGGCCAGGGAGCTGTTGAACAGCAGTTTGTCGTAAATCTTGATTTCGTCGCTGACCCGCAAGCAGTACGGCACCTTGACGATATAGATACGGTCGATGAAGGCTTCGTTGTTCTTGTTGTTACGGAAGGTATGCCATTCCGATTCGTTGGAGTGGGCCAGCAGGATCCCGGTAAACGGAATCGCTCCCAGGCCTTCGGTACTGTTGTAGTTGCCTTCCTGGGTGGCGGTAAGCAGTGGGTGCAGCACCTTGATCGGCGCCTTGAACATCTCCACGAACTCCATCAAGCCCTGGTTGGCCCGGCACAATGCGCCCGAGTAGCTGTAGGCATCGGCATCGTTTTGTGGGAATTCTTCCAGTTTGCGGATATCGACCTTGCCCACCAGCGCTGAAATGTCCTGGTTGTTTTCATCGCCCGGTTCGGTCTTGGCTACGCCGATCTGGTTGAGGATCGACGGGTAGAGTTTCACCACGCGGAACTGGCTGATATCACCACCGAACTCGGCCAGGCGCTTGGTGGCCCAGGGCGACATGATGGTGTTGAGGTAGCGCCGCGGTATGCCAAAGTCTTCCTCCAGGATCGCGCCATCTTCCGTGGCGTTGAACAGGCCCAGGGGCGACTCGAAGACGGGCGAGCCCTTGATCGCATAGAAGGGCACCTTCTCGATCAATTGCTTGAGCTTTTCCGCCAGGGACGACTTGCCGCCGCCGACCGGGCCGAGCAGATAGAGGATCTGCTTCTTCTCTTCCAGGCCTTGGGCGGCATGGCGGAAGTAGGACACGATCTGGTCGATGCATTCTTCCATCCCATGGAAGTCTTCAAAGGCCGGATAGCGGCGGATCACCTTGTTGGAAAATATCCGCGACAGGCGCGAATTATTGGCGGTTTCCACCAGTTCTGGCTCGCCAATCGCCAGTAGCAGGCGTTCGGCGGCAGAAGCGTAGGTGCTGCGGTCCTGTTTGCACAGCTCGAGATACTCCTGAAGCGTGAGTTCTTCCTGCTGTGTGGACGCGAAGCGTTGTTGGAAGTGGCTAAAAATACTCATGACGTCGTCACCTCGCTCGATACGTGGAGCCGACGCCGGATCAATCAGTCGATGCTGGCAGCCATTGACGCACGCCAATGGCTGTTTTCCCCCCAGAACACCCTGAAACGCTACCGATGACCCGTACGCCGGTGTACCGGCTCTCCCCTGATTCGGATGGCCTGCGCTTAAGGATAGTTCGGAATCCGGGAGGTCAAGGCGCGATGCGTAATTAGTTTGGCTGCGCCGTTCGTCAGAAACGGCGCAAGCCCAAGCGTCACGCGGGGTAGCGGGGTGTGAAAAAAATTATTGCGAATCGCCTGAAGAAATTTCCGCGGGATAGGTCGTACGCCACAGCTCAAACCCGCCGTCCAGGCTGTAGACGTCGCAGAAACCCTGGCTGACCAGATACGCGGCTGCGCTCTGGCTGGAATTACCGTGGTAGCAGGCCACGATCAGCGGGGCATCGAGGTCGGCTGCGCGGATGAAGTCGGCGATGTTGACGTTGTCCAAGTGCTGGGCGCCGGTGATGTGAGCGGCGGCATAAGTAGGCTGGTCGCGGATGTCGACGACTACAGCACCTTGCTCGCGCAGGGCCTGGGCTTGTTCGGGGGGGATACGTTTGAATTCGGTCATGGCGGGCTCCTATGGCTTGGTGGCGGCCGGCTGGGTAATGGAAAGGGGGGATTGGCACTGGCAGTCGAGGCGCTCGCCCGTGTCGATGTTCATCAGGGTCATGGCGCCACCCCACACGCAACCGGTGTCGAGGGCGAACACGCCGGGTTCATCGCACTTGCCTTCCAGCGCGGCCCAGTGGCCAAAGATGATCTTTGTGTCACGGGTCTTGCGTTCCTTGTGGGCGAACCAGGGCTTGTAGCCGGGGAGGGCGGTGTCGGCGCCTTCCTTGCTCTTGAGGTCCAGTTTGCCTTCGGCCGTACAGAAGCGCATCCGCGTGAAGTAGTTGGTGATGACTCGCAGGCGGGCCACGCCCGTGAGGTCGTTGTCCCACTTCACCGGATCGTTGCCGTACATGCCGTCGAGGTAAGCGGTGTACAGGTTGTCATCGGCCAACGCACTTTCAACTTCGGCGGCGCACTTGAGGGCTTTTTTCAGCGTCCACTGCGGCGGGATACCGGCATGCACCAAGGCCATGTTGCGGTCCTCGTCATAGTGCATGAGTTTTTGCCGGCGCAGCCAGTCGAGCAGTTGAGCGCGGTCCGGGGCGTCGAGGATTTCCCGCAGGGTGTCGCCTTTTTTGAGGCGCTCGATGTTGTTGCCGGCCGCAAGCAAGTGCAGGTCATGGTTGCCCAGCACGCATACCAAAGAATCACGCAGGCTATAGAGGTAGCGCAGGGTTTCCAGGGACTGTGGGCCGCGGTTGACCAGGTCGCCCACCAACCACAAGCGATCATTTGCCGGGTCGAAGGCTGCGCGCTCCAGAAGGCGCTTGAGAGGGTCCAGGCAGCCTTGCAGATCGCCGACCGCGTACGTCGCCATCAGTGCAGGGCTCCGGGCACGGCCAGGCGGAAGGGCTTGATGATTGCATCGAACAGTTGGCCGTCGGTGGCCTTCATCTGATACGAGCCTTGCATGGTGCCGACCTTGGAGGTCATCACCGTGCCGCTGCTATAAGTGTGGCTGGCGCCGCTGTCGATCAACGGCTGCTGGCCGACAACGCCTGCCCCGCGCACTTCCTCGACCTGGCCGTCGCCATCGGTGATGACCCAGTGGCGCGACAGCAGCTTGGCCGGCACCAGCCCGTTGTTCTTCACTGTAATGGTGTAGGCAAAGGCGAAGCGGTTATGTTCGGGTTGCGATTGGTCCGCCAGGAAGCGGGTGACGACGCTGACGTCGATCTGATAACGAGGATCGGACATGCAAGAGGCCTTAAAAGCGAAGGACAGCAGATGCGGGTCAGTCTAGGCCAAGAGGAGGGCACTAGGCCAGACATGCTGTCTGGGCTCTTGAAACGCGGTTAAACCTGTGGGAGCGGGCTTGCTCGCGAATGCGGTGTATCAGTTGACGAAAATGTTGACTGACACACCGCATTCGCGAGCAAGCCCGCTCCCACATTGGAGGGTGTTGAACCTTATTCCGCTGTTGGCGCTGGCTGGATGGCAAGCTGGTCAGCCAGGCGCACGAACGCGGCCAGGTCCAGTTGCTCGGGGCGCAGGCCGCCGTCGACGCCGGCGGCTTCGATCTCGGCATTGCTCAGCAGGGCCTTGAGGGTGTTACGCAAGGTCTTGCGGCGCTGGTTGAAGGCTTCACGCACAACGCGCTCCAGCAGTTTGTGATCCTTGGCCGGGTGCGGCAGCACGGCATGCGGCACCAGGCGCACGATGGCCGAATCAACCTTCGGCGGCGGGTTGAACGCGCCCGGGCCGACGTTGAACAGGTGCTCTACGCGGCAGTGATACTGGACCATGATCGACAAGCGGCCCCAGTCACCACCGCCAGGGCCCGCGGCCAGGCGCTCCACCACTTCCTTTTGCAGCATGAAGTGCATGTCGCGAATGATCCCTGCGTTATTCAGCAGGTGGAAAATCAGCGGCGTGGAAATGTTGTAGGGCAGGTTGCCGACTACCCGCAGGCTGTTAGGCGCGGCGTTAAGGCTATTGAAGTCGAACTTCAGCGCGTCGCCCTGGTGCAGGTTGAAGTTGGCTTTGCCAGCGAACTGCTGGTTGAGGATCGGGATCAAGTCCTTGTCCAGTTCCACCACGTCCAGTTGCCCACCGCTGGCCAGCAAGCCTTGGGTCAGCGCGCCCTGGCCCGGACCGATTTCCAGCAGGCGGTCTTCAGGCTTGGCATGAATGGAGCGCAGGATGCGATCGATCACGCCAGCGTCGTGCAGGAAGTTTTGCCCGAAGCGCTTGCGCGCCCGGTGTTGGTAATGCTCAGTCATATACGGGTCTCGGCCATCTGATAGGCGGTTTCCAGGGCCACGTGCAGGCTGCCGGTATCGATCTTGCCGCTGCCTGCGAGGTCCAGGGCGGTGCCATGGTCGACGGAGGTGCGGATGATCGGCAGGCCCAGTGTCACGTTGACTGCGGCGCCGAAGCCTTTGTATTTCAGCACGGGCAGCCCCTGGTCGTGGTACATCGCCAGCACTGCGTCGCAGTGCTCCAGATATTTGGGGGTAAACAGAGTGTCTGCAGGCAATGGGCCACGTAGGTCCATGCCTTCTTGGCGCAGGCGCTCTAATGTCGGTTCAATGATGTCGATTTCTTCATGGCCCAAGTGGCCGCCTTCACCGGCGTGGGGGTTGAGCCCACAGACCAGGATGCGCGGTTGGGCAATGCCGAATTTGTGTTGCAGGTCGCTGTGCAGGATGCGCGTGACACGCTCCACACGTTCGGCAGTGATGGCGTCGGCAATTTCACGCAGCGGCAAGTGGGTGGTCACCAGGGCCACGCGCAGGCCACGGGTGGCGAGCATCATCACCACTTGAGCGGTATGGGTCAGTTCGGCGAGGAATTCGGTATGGCCGGAAAAGGCGATGCCGGATTCGTTGATCACGCCCTTGTGCACCGGTGCGGTGATCATGCCGGCAAAGTCGCCGTCGATACAGCCCTGGCCCGCACGGGTCAACGTCTCCAGCACAAATGCCGCGTTGGCCGTGTTCAACTGCCCGGCAACCACTTTGGCTTGCAGCGGGGTGTCCCACACATACAGGCTGCCGGCGGGGGCGGGAAGGTCGGGCCATTTGCCCGGCGCCACGTCCAGCAGGTTGACGGCCACACCCAGTTGCGCGGCCCGCTCAAGGAGCAGGTCGCGGCTGGTAATGGCAATCAGGGGGTGTGGCTGGGGTTGCGAGGCCAGCAGCAGGCACAGGTCTGGACCAATGCCGGCCGGCTCGCCGGGTGTCACCGCGAAACGCTGGGGTTTCACTGGGGTGCCTGGTCGGTGCCTGTTTGCTCGGCGCCTGGCAGCTTGTTCTCTACATACGCTTCGTCACGGATCTGACGCAGCCAGGTTTGCAGCTCTTCGTCGTATTTGCGGTTACGCAACACGGTCAGGGCTTGTTGCTCGCGGGCCTGGGTGGTGTTGTCCGTGGCGCGACGGCCAAGCACTTCCAGCACATGCCAGCCGTACTGAGTCTTGAAGGGCTTGGACAATACGCCTTGTGGCGTCTCGGCCATAACCTGCTGGAACTCAGGCACCAGGGCTTTCGGGTCGATCCAGTTCAGGTCGCCGCCGTTAAGGGCAGAACCTGGGTCTTCCGAGAAGCTTTTGGCCAGGGTGGCGAAGTCTTCACCGCTTTCAATGCGGTCATAGATCTTCTGTGCCAGTTCCTTGGTTTGGGCCTCGGTGCGGATTTCGCTCGGTTTGACCAGGATGTGACGAACATGGACTTCGTCTTTCAACGAGGTTTCGCCGCCGCGGCGTTCCAGCAACTTCAGGATGATGAAACCACCCGGAGTGCGTGCTGGCTGGGTAATGCCGCCGACTTCCATGGCGCTCAATTCGCGATCAAACGGAGGTGGCAATTGAGCGGCTTTACGCCAGCCCATGTCACCGCCTTCAAGGGCGTTGTCGCTGCCGGACTGAGCAATAGCCATCTGGGCAAAGTCTGCACCCGCTTTCAGGCGCTCGTAGATCGCCTGGGTTTTAGCGGCGGCGGCATTGAGCTGCTCGGAGTTGGCTCCGTCCGGGGTTGGGATCAGGATATTGGCCAAGTGCAACTCTTCGGAGAGCTGCATCTTGCCCAAGTCCGAAGCCAGGAAGTTCTTCACTTCCTGCTCGGACACCTGAACCCGTTCGGCCACACGGCGCTGGCGCACACGGCTGATGATCATTTCGCGCTTGATCTGGTCACGGGCGTCCTCATAGGACAAACCATCGCGAGCCAGGGCGGCGCGGAACTGATCAATGCTCATGTTGTTACGCTGAGCAATGGTGCCAACGGCCTGGTTCAGTTCTTCGTCCGAAATACGGATGCCGGAACGGTCGCCAATCTGCAATTGCAGGTTTTCGACGATCAGACGCTCCAGTACCTGGGGTTCCAGAACGCTGCTCGGTGGTACACCACCGCCACGCTTGGCGATGGTTTGCTGAACTTCCTTGACCCGTTGGTCCAGCTGGCTCTGCATGATCACGTCGTTGTCGACGATGGCCGCTACTTTATCCAACTGTTGAACTGCGGCGTGTGCCGACACAGTACCTAGGAACAGCGCGCCCAGCACTAGCGGGCGCAAACACTCAGAAAGCTTTGTCTTCACGTTCACGATAACCTTCAATGCCTTTGTCGAGGAAGCTCTCTACCTTGGCGCCGGTCAGGCCGCCGAGTCCTTTAAGGACGATCTGGAAGAAGAGCCCGTGGTCACCCTTTTCGTTCTGAGGGGCGATCTGCGTATATTCGTCGTTAGAAACCCAGTAACGGTTGATGACGCGCAGTTTCCAGCAGCAGTTGTCGTACTCGAAACCGCCGAAGGCTTCCAGGGTGCGGTTGCGGGCATAGTCATACTGCCAGCGGGTGATCAGGTTCCACTGGGGAATGATCGGCCACATCATCGAGAAGTCGTGTTGTTGGATTTTGTAGTAATCCTTCACGTAGTTCTCTTGGCCCGGGCTGCCAAAGTCACCGCCGAACTGCCATTTGCCGGTCAGCTGGTTGTAGACAACCTGGTCGTTGCGATAGCGGTAGCCCAGGTTGACGACCTTGTTCGGGTTGTCTTCCGGCTGATAGTGGAACATTGCGCTGCCGGAGCGAGGGCTATGGCTTTCGGTATCCCAGTTGTAGTCGGCCGTGGCGCGCCAGTCGCGGTTGAAGCGGAACTCGTACTCCAGTGCGACAGGAGATACGTTCGAGTGAGCGTCATCACGTGTCTTGGCGTCGATGCCAGGCAATTGAACTTCACGATCCTTGAAGTACACCGCTTGGCCGATGGAAGCGCGTTGACGTTCGAAACCGTTCTCTTCAATCCAGCGGCTGGTGAGACCAAAGGACAGCTTGTTCTCGTCGCCGATACGGTCGGAGCCGCTGAAGCGGTTATCCCGGAACAGCGAGGAGTAGCTGAACGAGTTCTCGCTGGTGTCGAAGACAGGAATCTCGGTCTGGTCTTTATTCGGTACGTAGAGGTAGAACGCACGAGGTTCGAGGGTCTGGTTGTAGTCTTTACCGAACCAATTGGTTTTACGGTCGAAGTACAGGCCGCTGTCGATGCTGGCGATAGGTACTGCACGGTCCTGTGAGCTTTCGAAGGTTTGACCTCCGGCAGCCATTTGGCTCTTGCCCGTACCATCAAGGTCAAGATCGTACTTGGTATAAACGTACTTCAACTTCGGCGTCAAGAAGCCGTAGGACCAGTTCATCGGATAAGAAACAGCTGGCGCAAGGTTCAGACGAGTGCCGTTTGCACGGGTCAAGCCAGTAACGTTGGTATCGAGGCGACGCGAAACCAAGCCGTTTTCGTCGGTAAAGTTACCGTTCTCCAGGTCTCGATCAAAGCGTACGGCTTCGGTTTCATAACTGAAGTCCAGGCCGCCCGGATGAAATGGCAGTTGGCCATTCAACGTGAGCTGCGGCAACCGGTCATACGGTGTGATTTGAGTGATTGTCGCCAGCTGATAAGCCTGGACATTCAAGCGGGCTTGATAAGAGTCGCCCCGATACGTCAAAGATCCCTGCTGGTTCAGAGCATCCTGGCTCTCAACCCCTTCCTCAAACGACTTCAAATCCTGGAAGTAATAAGGATCGCTGATCCGGGTGTAATCCACCTGCGACGTCAGACGCGAATCCAACCCACCCTTATGCTGCCAATTGAGCATATAGCGGGTCTTTTCGTAGTCGGTCTGGTTCTTCCGCTCGTCGTTATCGTCGTTGAGGTAAGCCCCACCAAACTGCCCTTCACTCGACTTGGTCAGATAGCGGAACTCGCCCTCCATCAACAAGCCACGCTTGGTCATGTATTGCGGGTACAACGTGGCATCGTAGTTCGGTGCCAGGTTGAAGTAGTACGGCGTTACCAGCGTAAAGCCAGTCTCGCTACCCGTGCTGAAGCTCGGCGGCAGGAAGCCGGATTGGCGACGGTCGTCGATCGGGAAGTAGATATACGGGGTGTACAGGATCGGGATGTTCTTGACCCGCAACGTCGCGTTGGTCGCCGTACCGAAACCAGTGGCCGGGTTCAACGTGATGTTGTTGCCCTTGAGCTGCCAGGCGTTGCTGTCCGGCTCGCAGGTGGTGTACGTACCGTCCTTGAGACGGATGATCGCGTTCTCTGCACGCTTGGCGTACAGCGCGTTACCGCGGATGCGTGACTTGTGCATCACGTATTCGGCGTTGTCGATCTGGGCGGCGCCGGTGTCGAGCTGGACCTGGGCATGGTCGCCCACGATCAGGGCGCCGTTGTCGCGCAGGCGCACCTTGCCATTTAGTTCGCCACGGTTCTCAGCCTGGTACAGGCTGGCTTCGTCTGCTTCCAGTTGCATGCTGCCTTGGCGCATGACCACGTCACCGGCCAGGGTAGCGACCTGCTGCTCCTGCTCGTACCGAGAAGCCTTGGCGCCGATGAAGGTCGGTGCATCGCTCTTGTTCGTCTTGTCGTTCATGCCAGGACGAATCGGCTCGATGTAGGCGCCGCCGCAGTAAGGGCCGGTTTCGGCCAACTGTGCTGCGGTCAGCTTGTCGCGAGGTACCCAGTCCAGGTGGCTGTAGTCGGCACTGCGCGAACGCAGGCCACGGCCCTTGGACTCGGTGACCAGCATGGTCTTGGGCTCGGCGTCGACGCTGCCGCCAGCTTTGCCTTGCGGCGTGCTGTTGGCCGAGCTGACGGCAGCGCCGTCATGCACCGGGCGCGGTGGCAATGGGGCGGCGGCCGTCTTCGGCGCGCAATCCCAGGCACCCGAAGCAGAGACTGAGCAGTCATACTGTTCCGCGGCGACCACGAATGAGGTGGCGAAAGGTTGCAAGGCCAGCAGACTGCCGGTTACCAGCAACGGAAATTTTCTACGAAACGCGGGGGATTTCAATGCCATCTTATTAGTCCGGGCTTCCTGCGTGCCATCTGCCCGCGGTTTGGGCCGCACGCCTCTCGATGGTCTGAAAAAGATGCGTGATAATAAAGCATGCCCCGCTTGACGGCTAGCGCCGTCGGAGACCCTTGTAATGCCCGAGCACGATCTACGTTTACAACAGCTGGAAGTCTGGCTGGATGAGCAGTTGCCGATCCTCTTCAACGCTCAGGACTGGGGCCCCGTGCCCCCGGCCACATTGACCGCGGCCAGCAGCGACGCGAGTTTCAGGCGTTACTTCCGATGGGAGGGCGGTGCCCATACGTTCGTCGTCATGGACGCGCCACCCCCCCAGGAAAACTGCAAACCTTTCGTCGATATCGCGCATTTGCTCGCGAAATCGGGAATAAATGTGCCAAAAATTTATGCAGAAGATTTGCCCCGAGGCTTTCTTTTGCTCAATGACCTGGGCACAAAAACCTATCTGGACGTGATTGACGGTGAAAACGCCGACCAATTATTTGCCGATGCCATCGACGCGTTGTTGGCTTTTCAGCAATTGCCGATGGATGCCCCATTGCCCAGCTACGACGTGGCGTTATTGCGTCGCGAGCTGGAATTGTTCCCGGAATGGTACGTGCGCCGTCACCTGGGCATCGACCTCGATGCTGAGCAACAGGCCCTCTGGCAACGCTCCAGCCAGCAGTTGATCGACAGCGCCCTGGCCCAGCCCAAGGTGCTGGTGCACCGCGACTACATGCCGCGCAACCTGATGATCAGTGAGCCGAGCCCTGGCGTGCTGGATTTCCAGGACGCGGTCTACGGCCCGGTGACCTACGACATTACCTGCCTGTTCAAGGACGCCTTCCTCAGCTGGCCCCAGGCCCGCGTGCGCGAATGGCAGCGTGGCTATTGGCAGCGTGCCGGGCAGTTGGGGATTCCCGTGCAGGACGACTTTGAAGAGTTCCTGCGTGCCAGCGACCTGATGGGCGTGCAGCGTCACCTCAAAGTCATCGGCATCTTTTCGCGTATCTGCCACCGCGACGGCAAGCCACGCTACCTGGCCGACGTGCCGCGTTTCTTTGCTTATATAGAAGCGGTGCTGGCCGACCGACCTGAGTTGAGTGACCTGGGCGAGTTACTCGCCAGTCTGCGCGAACCTGCCGAGGCCAGCGTATGAAGGCGATGATCCTGGCGGCGGGGAAGGGCGAACGCATGCGTCCGCTCACCCTGCATACGCCCAAGCCGCTGGTGCAAGCCGGCGGCAAGCGGCTGATCGAGTATCACCTTGAAGCCTTGGCTAAGGCCGGCTTTACCGAGATCGTGATCAACCATGCATGGCTAGGCCAGCAGATTGAAAACTACTTGGGCGACGGCGCCCAGTTTGGTCTGCGCATCCGCTACTCCCCAGAGGGTGAACCGCTGGAAACGGGGGGTGGGATATTCCAGGCGTTGCCGCTGTTGGGCGACGAACCATTTCTGGTGGTCAATGGCGATATCTGGACAGACTACGAGTTCACCCAGCTCAAGCAGCCGATCCGGGGCCTGGCGCACTTGGTGATGGTCGACAACCCTGCACACCACCCGTCGGGCGGGGATTTCTACCTGGATCACGGTGTGCTTCATGATGCCGCGCCCGGTGCCGATAACCTGACCTTCAGTGGCATTTCAGTGCTCGACCCTAAATTGTTCGCGGGTTGCAGCGCCGGTGCCTTCAAGTTGGCCCCGCTGTTGCGCGCGGCCATGGCCAAAGGTTTGGTAACGGGGGAGCACATGGCAGGACGCTGGGTGGATGTGGGGACGCTGGAGCGACTGGCGCAGGTCGAAACCTTGCTGACAGCGGGGCAGTAGGATGTTGTGGCCAGGGACGCTGATCGGCGCCGGGGTTGGCTTTGCCATTGCCAGTATTCCGGGGGCTTTGTTGGGGGCATTGCTGGGGCAGGCGCTGGATCGGCGCCTGCAACTGCACAGTTGGGCGCAGTTGCGTGAGCGCCTGGGTGGGCGCCCGGCCTTGCGCAACGATGAACTGTTGTTTGTGCTGCTGGGGCGCTTGGCCAAGAGTAACGGCCGGGTAGTCGATGGGCATATCCAGCAAGCGCGCCAGGAAATGCGTGCACTGGACATGACTGAGCCGGCCCAGCGCCGGGCGATCAGCGCCTTCAACCGTGGCAAGTCCGGCAGCGACCGGGTACGCAGTTACCTGCGGGTGCTCAAGGCGCAGCCCCATGCGGCGGAAGGCGTGCTGCGCGCCTGTTGGCGCATGGCGTGGGCGGACGGTCGAGCGGATGCTGCCGAGCGCGACCTGATCGACCAGTGGGGCAAGTGGTTGGGCTGGACGCCGCAACAGCTACAGGCATTGGCGAGCGATTACGCGCCGGAGCGCAAGCCATTGGCCAATCGTGGCGGTGCCTATCAGGAGGCGTTGCGTATCCTGGGGGTGACGGCAACCACTGAGCCTTCGGTGATCAAGCGCGCCTACCGTCGACTGCTCAGCCGCCACCATCCGGACAAGATCGCCGGCACGGGTGCCAGCCCCGCGCAAGTGCGGGAGGCGACCGAACGAACCCGTGAATTGCATAACGCCTATGCGTTGATTCGCGAGCGGCGGGATTTTCGCTGAGGCCATCGCCATTCAACTCCCTGTGGAAGGGGCAAGCCCTAATACCCTGTAGGAGCGATGTTGCCCTGTCAGTCTGCGCCGCCCTGCGGGCTCAACCACCCGCGAACCCTGCGGTACAACTGCTCTTGCTGCGCGGCGCTATTACCGGGCAACGCTGTGAGCGACACCTGCTTATAGCCGTCATTCTTCGAGCGCTTGGCCGTCTGAAGTCGTTCCTGAGCGTTTTTGCGATCCTGAGCGCCCTCTTGATAGAACACATCCGCTGTGGGCACCTTCAAGGCCGGCGCCAGTTGTTGCAGGTCCGGTTGGCGAGCCGCAGGCGTCTTGCCGGCTACCATCACCAACCTCTGCACTTGAGAAGGTTGTTTCTCGCTCAGGTAGCGGGCTGCCCACCAGGCGCCGGTGCCATGGCCGAGCAACACCACGCTGCGGGCGCTTTGGGTCTGGGCGAAGGCGACGGCGGCGTCGATACGGTCGAAGATGCGCTTGGCGTCGGTCTTGTCCTGCTCATCCGCCCCCGGCACCACCGCCGGGTCAGTGCCTTCGGCCTCGGCGCTGGCGGCCTGTTCGACCGGCTTGGCAGCGGTGCTGCCTTCCTTGCTGCTGGTATCGACCGCCGCTGTCGGCGGTTCGATGACCCGTGGCGGCAGGGTGTCTACATTGACGTCAGGCAATGACAGGCTGAGGGTGCCCCAGGCGGCGTCAGGCAACTTGCGCCGCAGAGGCGCGATGGCCTGCGGCCAGTCCGCGTTCTCCCCAGCACCTGGTATGAGGATCACCACACCCTCGGCTTCGGCGCTGTTGGCAGGTTTCCACAGCGCCAGGAACGAATCGCTACCCGCCTGCAATTGCTGTTGCTCCTGCTGCGGCACCTGCCGTTCGAGCGCACTGGCTTCTTGCTGGCTACGCTCGGGCAAGGGCTGGCGTTCAGCCGGTTTTTCGACGGCAGGCGAGGGTGCATCCTCGGCCTGAACAGGCAAGACGCTGGTAAACAGGAGTGACAGGCACAGTGCTGGCAGTGCCGAACGGTGAATAAAAAGCATCGTTGATTCCCGGCCAGAAGTGATTCCAGCAGCCTAATGGGTTGGTCGGTATTTGTCAGGGGGATGAGGGGCGGTTCTCGTTACCAACAGGCTATCGGCGGTTTGTTAGCTGCCTTGATGGGCGCGGCGCGACCATTCAACCAATGAATGGCAGACAACACGCCAGGGGCAGCTATTCTTGTGCCAGCCCACCCTTCATAAGAGGCCGCGCACATGAGTACATCCTCATTTAAGATCGCCCACAAACTGCTGACCGGCGCAGGTGCCATCGAACAACTGGCTGCCGAGCTCACGCGCCTGGATGTGGATAACCCGCTGATCGTCACCGACGCCGCGCTGGTCCAGTCCGGCACCGTAGCGCTGGCCTTGGAGCATCTGGGTGATCGAGCCTACGAAATTTTCGACCGCGTGCTGCCCGATCCGGAAATTGCCATCGTCGAAGACTGCATGCGTGCGTACCGCGAAGGCGGGCATGACGGCCTGATCGGTGTGGGCGGCGGCAGTGCTATCGACATCGCCAAGAGCGTGGCGGCCTATGCCGGTTATCACGGCGCGCTGGCGGACCTGTTCGGCGTTGATCAGGTGCCGCGCAAAGGCCCGCCGTTGATCGCCATCCCCACCACGGCGGGCACCGGCTCGGAGGTGACCAATGTGGCGATACTGTCCGACAAGGCGGCACAGCTGAAAAAAGGCATTGTCAGCGATTACCTGCTGCCGGATGTCGCGCTGATCAGCCCGCAAATGACCTTGACCTGCCCACGCGGTGTCACGGCCGCCAGTGGCGTGGACGCCTTGGTGCACGCCATCGAATCCTACCTGTCGCTGAATGCTTCGCCGATTACCGACGCCTTGGCTATCGGTGCGATCAAATTGATTGCCAGCGCGTTGCCCAAGGCTTACGCCAACCCGGCGAACCTGCAGGCCCGTGACGACATGGCCACCGCCAGCCTGATGGCCGGCATGGCCTTTGGCAACGCGGGCGTCGGTGCCGTGCATGCTCTGGCGTACCCGTTGGGTGGGCGCTTCAACATTGCCCATGGCGTAAGCAACGCGCTGTTGTTGCCGTATGTGATGCACTGGAACAAATTGGCCTGCGTCGAGCGCATGCAGGACATTGCCCAGGCCATGGGCGTCAATATCGCCGGGCTGAGTGTGAATGACGCTGCCGACCAGGCTGTAGCGGCGATGACGCGGCTGTGTGCGGCGGTGGAGATCCCGTCCGGCCTGCGCAGTTTCGGCGTGCCCGAGGACGCCATCCCGGCCATGGCCAGTGAAGCCGCAGGTATTGAGCGCTTGATGCGCAACAACCCGCGCAAGCTCAGTGCCGCCGATATCGAAAAAATCTACCGGGCAGCTTACTAACCGTTGAGATAGGTCACGGTGCGCGCAGCAAAGCATGAGGTATACAATGCGCGCCATCGTGATTTAGCTCAAAAAAGGTGCGTCATGCAGCCCTTCGTCATTGCTCCATCGATTCTCTCTGCCGACTTCGCCCGCCTGGGTGAGGAAGTGGACAAGGTGTTGGCCGCTGGTGCCGACTTCGTGCACTTCGATGTCATGGACAACCACTACGTACCCAACCTGACCATCGGCCCGATGGTGTGCGCCGCATTGCGCAAGTACGGCATCACCGCGCCGATTGATGCGCACCTGATGGTCAGCCCCGTGGACCGTATCGTCGGTGACTTCATCGAGGCGGGTGCGACTTACATCACCTTCCACCCGGAAGCCACGTTGCACGTTGACCGTACCTTGCAACTGATCCGCGAAGGCGGCTGCAAGGCGGGCCTGGTATTCAACCCGGCTACTCCGCTGAGCGTGCTTGAGTACGTGATGGACAAGGTCGACATGGTCTTGCTGATGAGCGTCAACCCAGGTTTCGGCGGGCAGAAGTTCATCCCTGGCACCTTGAACAAGCTGCGTGAGGCACGTGCGCTGATCGACGCGTCGGGGCGTGACATCCGCCTGGAGATCGACGGCGGGGTCAACGTCAACAATATCCGTGAGATCGCCGCAGCGGGTGCCGATACTTTCGTGGCCGGCTCGGCGATCTTCAACGCCCCGGACTACCAGGCTGTCATCGACAAGATGCGTGCCGAACTGGCGCTGGCGCGTCCATGAGCGGTTTTGAGCAGTTGTTCCCCGGCAAATTGCCACGGCTGGTGATGTTCGATCTGGACGGTACCTTGATCGACTCGGTGCCCGACCTGGCAGCCGCGGTGGACCAGATGCTGCTCAAGCTGGGGCGCAAGCCGGCGGGGATCGAGTCGGTGCGCGAATGGGTTGGCAATGGCGCCCCGATGTTGGTGCGCCGGGCCTTGGCCAACAACATCGATGCCACGGGTGTGGATGAGGTCGAGGCAGAACATGCCTTGGAACTGTTCAATGCCGCTTATGAAAGCAGCCACGAGCTGACCGTGGTTTACCCCGGCGTGCGCGACACCCTCAAGTGGTTGAGCAAGCAGGGCGTGGAAATGGCCCTGATCACCAACAAGCCGGAGCGCTTCGTTGCGCCGTTGTTGGACCAGATGAAAATCGGTCGCTACTTCCGCTGGATCATCGGCGGCGATACCTTGCCGCAGAAAAAGCCCGACCCGGCGGCCCTGTTTTTCGTGATGAAAATGGCCAATATCCCGGCGTCTCAATCGCTGTTTGTCGGCGATTCGCGCAGTGATGTGCTGGCGGCGAAAGCGGCGGGCGTGCAGTGCGTGGCCTTGAGTTATGGTTACAACCATGGCCGGCCGATTGCGGAGGAGTCCCCTGCGCTGGTGATTGATGACCTGCGACTGCTAATCCCCGGTTGCTTGGGCGCTGGCGCTGAGATAACGTTGCCCGATATTGATTCGTCCCCTTCTGGAAATTCCATCGTGGTGGTCACTCGCAAACTCTGGATGAAAGTCATCAAGGCCCTGGCCCGCTGGCGTTGGCGCGCCTGACTGATCCTGGCCGCGTGTGCGGCACGTTTGCCTACCTGACTGTTTGACCCTCACACCACGAGGCACCTCATGACCCGCGAAGAATTCCTGCGTTTAGCCGCTGCCGGCTATAACCGTATCCCCATGGCTTGCGAAACCCTGGCCGACTTCGATACGCCGCTGTCGATCTACCTGAAGCTGGCCGACGAGCCCAACTCTTACCTGCTCGAGTCGGTACAGGGCGGGGAGAAGTGGGGCCGTTACTCGATCATTGGCCTGCCATGCCGCACGGTGCTGCGGGTACACGACCATCATGTGAGCATCACTCATGACGGCGTAGAGATCGAAAGCCATGACGTAGAAGACCCGCTGGCGTTTGTCGAAGCCTTCAAGGCGCGCTACAACGTGCCGACCATTGCTGGCCTGCCGCGTTTCAATGGCGGGCTGGTGGGATACTTCGGCTATGACTGCGTGCGCTATGTAGAGAAGCGCCTGGGCAAATGCCCGAACCCGGACCCGCTGGGCGTGCCGGATATTTTGCTGATGGTGTCCGACGCGGTAGTGGTGTTCGACAACCTCGCCGGCAAGATGCATGCGATTGTCCTCGCCGATCCTGCCCAGGCTGATGCCTTCGAACAAGGCCAGGCCAACCTGGAAGCGCTGCTGGAAAAACTCCGCCAGCCGATCACCCCGCGTCGCGGCCTGGACCTCAGCCGCCCCCCGGCGGCCGACCCGGTGTTCCGCTCAAGCTTTACCCAGGATGACTACGAGCGCGCCGTCGATACCATCAAGGAATACATCCTCGCCGGTGACTGCATGCAAGTGGTGCCGTCGCAACGCATGTCCATCGACTTCAAGGCGGCGCCGATTGACCTGTACCGCGCACTGCGTTGCTTCAACCCGACGCCGTATATGTACTTCTTCAATTTTGGCGACTTCCACGTCGTGGGCAGTTCGCCGGAAGTGCTGGTGCGGGTTGAAGACAACCTGATCACCGTGCGCCCGATTGCCGGCACGCGCCCCCGTGGCGCGACTGAAGAGGCCGACGTGGCGCTGGAAGAAGACCTGCTCAGCGACGAAAAGGAAATCGCCGAACACCTGATGTTGATCGACCTGGGGCGCAACGACACCGGGCGTGTCTCGGAAATCGGCTCGGTGAAACTGACTGAGAAGATGGTCATCGAGCGGTATTCCAATGTGATGCATATCGTGTCCAACGTCACCGGCGAACTGAAAGCCGGGCTGACGGCGATGGACGCCCTGCGGGCGATTTTGCCGGCGGGCACCTTGTCGGGGGCGCCGAAGATCCGTGCGATGGAAATCATCGACGAGCTGGAGCCGGTCAAGCGTGGTGTCTATGGTGGCGCCGTCGGGTATTTCGCCTGGAACGGCAATATGGACACCGCCATTGCGATCCGCACGGCGGTGATCAAGGATGGCGAACTGCATGTGCAGGCCGGTGGCGGGATTGTGGCGGACTCGGTGCCGGCCCTTGAATGGGAAGAAACCCTGAACAAGCGCCGGGCGATGTTCCGTGCCGTGGCGTTGGCAGAGCAAACCCCACAAGACTAAAGCTGGAATAAAAAATGTGGGAGCGGGCTTGCCCGCGATGGCGGTGTGTCACTTGAGCTATTCAGTGACTGATCCACCGCTATCGCAGGCAAGCCAGCTCCCACATTTATTTTGCGCAGTATTTAGAAATCCAGACTGACTCCGACATTGATGCCTTGCTGGGTCAAGTTGTCATCCCTCCTCACGTTATACGCCGCCCGCAACGCCAGGTCCTGAGTCAGCTTGTGGCTGACACCCAGGCTCAAGCGGTCAGAGTTACTGCGAGGCGTATACCCGTCCAGTTTGAAGTCGATCCCCTGCACGCTGTTGAGCGAAATGTTCACCTTCTGGGTGTCATTTTCAAACTCATGCTCGTGGGCCACTTCGCCAAAGACCTGGGTTTGCGGCGTGATGCGGTAACTGCCTTGCAGGCCGACGCCCAGGCGCTTGGAGTCGCGTTGTTGATCATCAAAGGTCAGAGCGGTGGAGCGGCTGCTTTTTTCCGAGTAGCCATTGACTTCAACCCGCGCGTAATCGGCGCTGATGAATGGCGACAGGTGCCAGTCGCTGCCCGGTGCGGCGATGTCATACCCCACGCGGCCGCTCAGGGCCCAGAGCCAGCCATCGGTGTCACCTTTCTCCGAGCCTTCGCTGACACCCAGGGCAAACTTGCGTTTGAGGCTGTCAAAGTCCAGCTTGCCGCCGGTCAATGCGGCATCGGCCCACCAGTGGTTCTGCTGATACTGAGCGAATGCCGTGCCCATATAGCTGTTGAGCTTGTAGTCCGAATCATTGGCACCGGCTTCGAGTGTCTGCCGATACAGGCCGGCGGCAACACCCACGCGCCAGCTCTCATCGAGCCGGTAGCTGCCACCGATATTCAGGTTGTAGCCGCTGCCGTCGCCACTGGCCGAGCTGCTCTGATCATCGAAATCCAGGCGTTGGCCGCCACCGGCCACTATGGCGCGCCATTGGCCGACGGCTTGCCAACTGCCGTTGTCTGCTTGCCATTGGTTGCGCAACTCGTCTTGATGCGCCCGCAATGTGCCTTGGGCCATTTCCGGCAGCAAGGTCAGTTCCCACGGCGCGGCGAGTAGCGAATAGGCGTAGTCGGCAATCAAGCGTTGCCCGGCCACGGTAGGGTGGACCGAGTCGTTGTAGATCAGCTTGGTTGGGTCCGGGTTGGTGCCGCCGATGCCATAGGTTGGGTTGGCGGTGCAACTGTTACCGCTGAAGCAGGTGCCGGTCAGGTTCTGCCCGGTGGCGAGGCCGAAGCGGGCCGGATCGACGAAAGCCTCGTTCAACAACAGCGGGATGTTCAGCGGGATAACCTGCGCATCCACTTGTGACAGGCGCTGTACCAGGGACTGGTTGAAAATACTGCTCAGGGCCGAGGTCGCTGCTTGCTGTGGGGTGCCGTTGATGGCCGGCGTCAGCCCCAGGTCGGGTAGCATCCATACCATGATGTAACGAGCGCCGGCTTGTTGCAGAGCCTGGGCGCTGTCCGCCAGCCTGCCACCGGCGGCGACCGCTTGAGCGGGGCTGAGGACCCGGCCTTGCAGGAAGTCATTGCCACCACCGGAAAGGAAGTAGAGCGCGTTCGGGTCGGCTCTCCCACCATTGGCCGGCAGATAGCCCTGCCGGCTGCGCAACACAGTGCCGGCCCCGGGGTTGCCTGGGGGAATCGCAGCATCAGAGACTGAGGTAATAGAGTCGAGGATATTGTCGGTACGGTAGCCACCCACTGCCCAGTTGTTTCCGTCTGGCAAACCCTGGGCTGCGCGGACCGGTGAGGTGGAGGCATTCAGGTCGTTGGGGGCGACGCCCAGTTTCGCGCCCAGCAGGGTCGATGAGACTAGGCCGTACTCACCCTGGAAGGTCGGCCCGGTGCGGTTGGTAAAGCGCAATGTGGCGCCGGCCGAACCGTCGGGGAACTGGCCTGCATCCGCCAGGCTGTCGCCGAAAACCACCATGGTTGAATAAGGTGACGGGGCTGCGAACGCCTGGGCGCAGGCCAATGACAGGAGGCAGCCGGCAAGGGGCGCGAAAAACGCTGGTCTGAGCATGCAAGATTCCATTGGGTTGTTTTTATGTCGGAAGTGAAACACTAGCAAAATTTCTGGCATTTTCTGTAGGGAAATCCGGAATCTGCCTACGTTGCATCCCCGTATTTGCGGCTCCATATTGCACCGCTGGCGAGCCTACGTTACTGTGCCTGAACGTATGAATGAGACCCTCCCCGTGTTGATCATCAGCAAACTCTTGATGCGAGTAGTCAAGGCACACGCCCGTTGGCGTTGGCGCGCCTGACATTTTTCTCTGCCGGCCTGGCCGGACCTGTACCGATTTGCCTTCTTCACCCGTTGTCTGACGCCCCTTGCCAACTCACCCTGGCAACCGGAACGTGCGTCTGGCAGCGGGTCACACGCTTGGAAGGCGGTCATTTGAAATCAGTGAATTCAAGAGGTTTGAACCCACATGTTGCTGATGATTGATAACTACGACTCCTTTACCTACAACGTTGTGCAGTACCTGGGCGAGCTGGGTGCCGAGGTCAAGGTGGTGCGCAACGATGAACTCAGCGTTGCCGAAATCGCCGCGTTGAACCCCGAGCGCATCGTCGTCTCACCTGGCCCGTGCACGCCCACCGAGGCGGGCATCTCTCTGGAAGCTATCCAGTACTTCGCCGGCAAACTGCCGATCCTGGGCGTCTGCCTGGGGCACCAGTCGATCGGCCAGGCGTTTGGCGGTGATGTGGTGCGCGCGCGCGAGGTTATGCACGGCAAGACCAGCCCGGTGTTCCATCGCGACCTGGGTGTGTTCCATGGCCTGAACCTGCCGGTGACCGTGACCCGTTACCACTCACTGGTGGTCAAGCGTGAAACCTTGCCCGAATGCCTGGAGCTGACCGCCTGGACCCAATTGGAAGACGGCTCGGTCGACGAGATCATGGGCCTGCGCCACAAGACACTGAACATCGAAGGGGTGCAATTTCACCCTGAATCAATCCTGACCGAGCAGGGCTACGAGCTGTTCGCCAACTTTCTCAAGCAGAGCGGCGGCACGCGCTAAGGACTTTTCATGGATATCAAGACTGCCCTGAGCCGTATCGTCGGCCATCTGGACCTGAGCACCGCGGAAATGAGCGATGTGATGCGCGAGATCATGACCGGTCAATGCACCGATGCTCAGATCGGCGCTTTTATGATGGCGATGCGCATGAAGAGCGAAAGCATCGACGAAATCGTCGGTGCGGTGTCGGTGATGCGTGAGCTGGCGGACAAGGTCGAACTCAAGACCCTCGACGGCGTGGTCGATGTGGTGGGTACTGGTGGTGACGGTGCGAATATTTTCAACGTGTCGACCGCCTCATCCTTCGTGGTGGCCGCCGCTGGTTGCACCGTCGCCAAGCACGGTAACCGGGCAGTGTCTGGCAAGAGCGGCAGTGCCGACTTGCTGGAAGCGGCCGGTATTTACCTGAACCTCACGCCGGTGCAAGTAGCGCGCTGCATTGACAGCGTTGGCATTGGCTTCATGTTTGCCCAGTCCCATCACGGCGCGATGAAGCACGCTGCCGGCCCGCGCAAGGACCTTGGCCTGCGTACCCTGTTCAACATGCTCGGCCCGCTTACGAATCCGGCCGGTGTGAAGCACCAAGTGGTGGGTGTGTTCAGCCAGGCGCTGTGCCGGCCGTTGGCCGAAGTCTTGCAGCGCTTGGGCAGCAAGCATGTGCTGGTGGTGCATTCCAAGGATGGCCTCGACGAATTCAGCCTGGCGGCGCCGACCTTTGTGGCGGAGCTCAAGAACGACGAGGTCACCGAATATTGGGTCGAGCCCGAAGACCTGGGTATGAAAAGCCAGAGCCTGCACGGCCTGGCGGTGGAAAGCCCGGCGGCTTCGTTGGAGCTGATTCGTGATGCCCTGGGGCGTCGCAAGACCGAAAACGGTCAGAAAGCTGCGGAAATGATTGTGCTCAATGCTGGCGCAGCCCTTTACGCCGCCGACCACGCCTATAGTCTCAAGGAAGGTGTCGCCTTGGCCCACGATGCGCTGCACACCGGCCTGGCTCGTGAGAAGCTCGAAGAGCTGGGAGCATTCACCGCCGTATTCAAGATGGAGAATGAAGGATGAGTGTGCCAACCGTTCTGGAAAAGATCCTGGCCCGCAAGGCTGAAGAAGTGGCCGAGCGCCGCGCCCGTGTGAGCCTGGCCGAGTTGGAAGCGCAGGCTAAAAGCGCCGAGGCGCCACGCGGCTTTGCCAATGCCTTGATCGCTCAGGCCAAGCTCAAGCAGCCGGCCGTGATCGCCGAGGTCAAAAAGGCTTCGCCGAGCAAAGGGGTGATTCGCGAACACTTTGTACCTGCTGAAATCGCCGCCAGTTATGAGAAGGGTGGGGCGACCTGCCTGTCTGTGCTGACCGATATCGACTACTTCCAGGGTTCCGACCTGTTCCTGCAACAGGCGCGCGCTGCGTGCAAGTTGCCGGTGATTCGCAAGGATTTCATGGTTGACCCTTACCAGATCGTTGAAGCGCGTGCCCTGGGCGCTGACTGTGTGCTGCTGATCGTTTCCGCGCTGGATGACGTGAAGATGGCCGAGCTGGCGGCCGTGGCCAAAAGCGTCGGCCTGGATGTGTTGGTTGAAGTGCACGACGGCGACGAGCTGGAGCGCGCATTGAAGACCCTCGATACTCCGCTGGTGGGCGTCAACAACCGTAACCTGCATACCTTCGACGTCAGTCTGGAAACCACCCTCGACCTGCTGCCGCGTATCCCTCGCGATCGTCTGGTGATTACCGAAAGTGGCATCGTCAACCGCGCCGATGTGGAGTTGATGGAAATCAGCGGCGTGTACTCGTTCCTGGTAGGCGAGACCTTTATGCGCGCCGAGAACCCGGGGGCGGAGTTGCAGCGTTTGTTCTTCCCGGAGCGCGGTACGACGATCAGCGGTTCGACGTTGGATTGATTTGAAATACGCTCGAAACTGTGGGAGCAGGCAAGCCAGCTCCCACATTAGGTTTTGTGTTTATTCAGGTAGGTGTTCGATGCTCCAGCCCGTGATCATGACTGTCGAAGCAGGCCTTGCCGCCGAGCAAGACCTATTGGCAGCCGTTTGCGCGGGGGAGCAAGAGTTCGGATTGCTGTTCTGGCAGCCCAGTGACCAAGCGCTGGTCATGCCGCGCCGTTTGAGCCGGTTGCCGGCATTCGAGGCGGCGAGCCAGGTCTCGGCCGATGCGGGTTGGCCGGTATTGCTGCGTGAAACCGGCGGTGAGCCGGTGCCGCAGTCCGGCGCCACGGTCAATATCGCCCTGGTCTATGCCCCGCCGCGCAGTGAAGGCGACCAGGGGCGTATCGAAACCGGCTATCGGCGCTTGTGCCAACCGATCTGTGATCTGTTGATCGAGTTGGGCGGCGATGCGTCCGTCGGCGAAATTGACGGTGCCTTTTGCGACGGCCGTTACAACGTCAACCTCAATGGCCGCAAAATGGTGGGCACTGCCCAGCGTTGGCGGCAAAGCGGTGGCCGCCCGGTCGGGTTGGTGCATGGGGCGATGTTGCTGGAAAATGATCGTGAGGAATTGATTGCGGCGGTCAACCGCTTCAATCAAGCCTGCGGCTTGGAGCAGCGGGTTCGCGCCGATAGCCATATCGCACTGCACGAAGCGTTTCCCGCACCGGATGCGATCAGTCGGCTCGACATCTTGTACCGGCAGATGCTGGCTGGCTTCCTGCCGGTTTAACGGGTACCGAACACCACCATCGTCTTGCCTTTGACGTGCACCAGGTTGCGTTCTTCCAAGTCCTTGAGCACGCGGCCGACCATTTCCCGCGAACACCCGACAATACGTCCGATCTCTTGGCGCGTGACTTTGATCTGCATGCCGTCGGGATGGGTCATGGCATCGGGTTGCTTGCATAGCTCCAGCAGGCAGCGAGCGACGCGACCGGTGACATCAAAGAACGCCAGATCGCCGACTTTGCGCGTGGTGTCACGCAGGCGCTGGGCGATCTGTCCGCTCAGGGCATACAAGATATCCGGATCATGCTGGGCCAGTTCGCGAAATTTCGAATAGCTGATCTCGGCCACTTCGCATTCAACTTTGGTCCTTACCCAAGCGCTGCGTTCCTGCTCTTTGCCTGCTTGTTCAAACAGGCCCAGCTCCCCGAAGAAATCCCCGGTGTTGAGGTAGGCAATGATCATCTCACGGCCATCTTCATCCTCGATCAGGATGGTGACCGAGCCCTTGATAATGAAGAACAGGGTTTCTGAACGCTCGCCGGCGCAGATGATGTTGTGCTTGGCCGGATGACGCCGGCGCTGGCAATGCAACAGCAGCTTGTCGAGGTTCTTGATCTTGGGTGTGGGAGTAAGAGCAACCATGGTTGTATCCCGAAAAGACTGCGCGGTGTAGTGGGCGTTGTTTTTATCCAGCGGCATCTCATTGATAGACGCTGTACAAGTCATGGCAATGCGCCATTCATTTGGCGCCAGCTTACCAGACACCTTCTGTCACGATTAGCCAATTTACCGGGCAAACGCTGTCATTTATCGAATTTATGCAGGGCGCTGCTGTTTCAAAGCCCTGTGCTAAGCTGGCGACCCTTTTTTAGCAGTGGAGTCTGGGCGATGAAGGCACGCATCCAATGGGCGGGCGAAGCCATGTTCCTCGGTGAGTCGGGCAGCGGCCACGTGGTGGTCATGGACGGTCCGCCGGAAGCCGGCGGGCGTAACCTGGGTGTACGCCCGATGGAAATGTTGCTGCTGGGTGTGGGCGGTTGCAGCAATTTTGACGTGGTCAGCATCTTGAAGAAGTCGCGCCAGGCCGTGGAAAGCTGTGAAGCCTTCCTGGAAGCCGAACGCGCCACTGAAGACCCCAAGGTTTTTACCAAGATCCATATGCATTTCGTGGTCAAGGGCCGGGCGCTGAAAGAAGCCCAGGTCAAGCGTGCCATCGAGCTGTCGGCCGAGAAGTACTGCTCAGCATCGATCATGCTGGGGGCGGCGGGCGTGGTCATTACCCACGACTACGAAATCATCGAGCTGGGTTGATTGCAGCAGGCAAAAGAAAGGGCGCTTTGGGCGCCCTTTTTTTCGGTTCAGATTCGATAGGTGCTTTTGGTCATGACCTTGGCCAACAGGCTCATGCCGAACCGTACCGGGGCTGGAAAGCGGAAGCCTCCCGCGTCCAGCGCGCTTTCTGCATGGTGTTCTTCGTCGATGCGCATCTGCTCAAGAATGGCCCGGGACTTTTCGTCTTCGGCCGGTAGTTGCTCCAGGTGTTCATCCAGGTGCTTGCACACCTGATGTTCTGTCGCGGCCACAAACCCCAGGCTGACTTTGTCGCTGATCAGCCCGGCAGCCGCGCCGATACCAAACGACAAGCCATAAAACAGTGGGTTGAGCACGCTGGGATGGCTGCCCAACTGGCGGATGCGTTGTTCGCACCAGGCCAGGTGGTCGATCTCTTCCTCGGCCGCATGCTCCATCGCCGTGCGTACCTGCGGCAATTTGGCGGTCAGCGCCTGGCCCTGGTACAACGCCTGGGCACAGACTTCACCGGTATGGTTGATGCGCATCAGGCCAGCGACGTGTCGAGTGTCGGTCTCGCTTAGCTGTACATCTGGCTGCACGATGGCGGGCGATGGACGGTAGGGCTGGCCGCTGAACGGCAGCAGGGTGCGCATGGCCATGTCGGCTTGCAGCAACAGACGGTCAATCGGCGAGTAGTGACGTTGGGTAGTCATGCTGACCTCCGGGAAGAATCTCGGCGGCCAGTTTACCGCAAGAGAGCGTCCAGCGTTTGTGCTGAGTCAATTTGCCCCTGTGCACTCAGCCCGGCGGCCAGTTCATCTGGCGCTGACCCAGCACGTGCATATGAATGTGGTAAACGGTTTGCCCGCCGTCTTCATTGCAGTTCATCACCACGCGAAAGCCTTTTTCGCAGCCTTGTTCCACGGCCAGGCGCTGGGCGGTGAACAGGATATGGCCGGCCAGCGCCTTATCGTCTTCGGTCAAGTCGTTGAGGGTACGAATGGGCTTTTTCGGGATAACCAGGAAATGCACTGGCGCCTGCGGGGCGATATCGTGAAAAGCCAGGACTTGGTCATCTTCATAGATGATCTTCGCCGGTATTTCTCTGTTGATGATCTTGGTGAACAGAGTATCCACAGCCGTTTCTCCATCGTGAAAGTTAGGTGAGTGTACCCAGGCCGTCAGCGTGGGCAATAGGCCTTGTTGATGGCGCCGGCAATTTTGCGGGTCAGCCAGCGCGGGCTCAGGCGTGGGCTGAACGTCAGCCAACGGTTGCGGCGCCCGGGAATGATGATGGCTTTGTTCTTTTCCAGTGCGCGTACGGTGTAGAGCGCGACTTCTTCCGGGCTCATCAGTTGCTGGCTGCGGTCGAGTTTCGCCGTATCCATCTGTGCAGTGCCGAAGAATGCGGTGCGCGTAGGGCCGGGGCACAGCACTGACACCTTGATGCCGCAGGTCTTCAATTCTTCGCGCAACCCTTCGGAGAAGTGCAGCACGTAGGCTTTGCTGGCGTAGTAGCTGCTCATCCACGGCCCGGGCTGGAAGGCGGCGACGGAAGCAACGTTGAGGATTTGCCCACCGCCATGCAGGGCCATGGCATTGCCGAGTGCGTGGCACATGCGGGTCAGGGCCAGGATGTTGACTTCGATGAGGTCCTGCTCGGTCATCCAGTCCTGGGCCAGGAACGGCCCGCTGGTGCCGATGCCGGCGCAGTTGACCAGCAGGTCGATCTGCCGCTCACCCTCTTCGAGTTCCAGCAAAAAGCCGGACAAACGCAGCGGTTCGCCCAGGTCACAGGCACGAAACAGCACCTCGACGCCGAAGCGTTGGGTCAATTCCAATGCAATGCTTTCCAACTGATCACGCTGGCGGGCCACCAGAATCAAGCTGCGGCCGCGCCGTGCCAAGGCTTCGGCCAATGCCAGGCCGATGCCGCTGGAGGCGCCGGTGATCAGAGCGTAACGGGTCATGCCTTTCTCCATCGCAACGCCGCCGGCCCATGACAGTGCGTCACAGGCGGCGGGCGTTTCTTCACTGTTCTGGAGAGTCTACAGGTTCGGCTGCATCGTCAGCACTTTGCGCTGCGGCTTCATCAACGATAACGCTTTGATCGGCGTCTGCATCGGAGGTGATGGAGCTGCTTTCGTAGCTGCTGTCCATGTTGGCTTCAAGCTGGTCCAGGTAGCCGTTCATGCCCAGGGTAACAACGATGATGAGCATCAAAGGAATGAACGCCAGCCACAGCGAGGCCAGGATTTTCACCGCAGTAGAGTTGCGCGGTGGTGGCGCGCCGTATTGGTTGGCGCCCGTGTTGCCCGGCAATACCAGCAACAGCAGAGGGAACACACTGTTCACCAGCGGAACCAGGTTGAGCAGGTACAGCCAGCCAGACCAGCCCAGGTCATGCAGGCGCTGCACGCCGATTTGCACGCTCACCACTACCAGTGCCACAAACAGCGCGAAACCCAGCAGTGAGCCAATAATGATGGCGATGGTTGGCGAGGCTGTCGCCACCGCGAAGCCCACCGTACTGATGATGCCCGCTGCCACCAACATCGCGACGGTCAGTGCCAGCGTCCAGGCCAGGTAGCGCAGGCGCCCGATGCGCCCGTGGATGGTGAAGACCTTGAGGGTTGCGAACTCCGGCAGGTCGTCGCCAACGGCAGCGCGTGGGGGAGCATAAGGTGAGGCGGCGGCGCGGTCAGCGGTTGACGAGCTTGTTTCGTGGGTTTCTGCCAGGCTGAATGCCACAGGTTGTTCGGCCTCGATGCGAGCGTCGACCCCGGCGTTGTGCAGTGCCGTGAGGTAAGTTTGCGCGTCGGGGTGGGACAGGTCGCGCTTGAGCGCGACGGGGCGGCCGGTGAAGAGCTTTTCGATCGCTTCAACATCGCTTTTGAATAACTCGGCGAGGTTCAGCTTAGCGGTGGTGCTTTCGACACCTGGGCGCAAGGCTCCGTCAAACACAATCTTGAAACGGCTGTCGCTCATGCGGGCATCCTTGTCACTTAATCAGGGAGAGTATGCAGGCCTGTCCAGTTGGCAGGCCCGGCAATGTGTCAGCGTGGCCAGCGCAGTTGCGCGGCGTGCTCGCGTGCTTTGCGGTATTCGGCATCCAGGCGCGCTATGAGCTCATCCACAGTGGGTACATCATTGATCTCACCGACGCCTTGGCCAGCAGACCATACAGTTTTCCACGCTTTGGCTTCATCGCTCAATGGCTTGAGCTTGGAACCGAAGTTGACTTCACCTTTGCCTTGAAGCGCAGCAAGGTCAAAACCGGCATTTTCCAGGCTCTGGCGCATGAAGCTTGCAGGTACGCCGGAGACTGCTGGAGTGTGCACGATGTCGGCGGCGCGCGATGTGAGCAGCATCTCCTTATAGGCATCCGGTGCCTGGCTTTCGGCGGTGCCGATAAAGCGCGTGCCGAAATAAGCGAGGTCTGCCCCCAGCACCTGGGCGGCGAGGATTTCGTGCCCATGGTTAAGGCAGCCCGCCAGCAGCAGGGTTTTGTCGAAGAACTGGCGAATTTCGGCAATCAGTGAAAAGGGGCTCCAGGTGCCAGCGTGGCCACCTGCGCCAGCGGCTACGGCAATGAGGCCGTCGACGCCCGCTTCAGCGGCTTTCTCGGCATGGCGTCGGGTGGTGACGTCATGAAATACCAGGCCGCCGTAGCTGTGAACGGCATCTACCAATTCCTTTACCGCACCGAGGCTGGTGATGACGATGGGCACCTTGTGTTCGACACAAATCGCCAGGTCGGCCTCCAGCCGTGGATTGCTGTTATGCACGATCAGGTTCACGGCATAGGGCGCAGGGTTGTCCAGCTGCGCCAAGCCCGCTTCGATTTCTTCCAACCAGGCCTTGAAGCCACTGCTTTCGCGTTGGTTGAGCGCCGGGAAACTGCCAACTACCCCGTTGCGGCAGCAGGCCAGGACCAGTTGCGGATTGGAGATCAGAAACATCGGCGCGGCCACCACGGGCAGGCGCAGACGTTGTTCCAGCAGAGCGGGCAGCGACATTGGAGGTTCCCCGAGTAATTGAAGTTAGAACGGTTTGACCACGACCAAAATTACGATAGCCAGCAATATCAGAACCGGGACTTCATTGAACCAGCGATAAAAGACATGGCTGCGGGTGTTTTCGCCACGGGCGAAGCGCTTTACCTGTGCGCCGCACATGTGATGGTAGCCAATCAGCAGGACGACCAGGGTCAGCTTGGCGTGGATCCAGGCGCCCGACTGGAAAATGCCGGGGTTGAGGGCCAGCATCCAGATGCCGAAGACCAGTGTGGCAACCATCGCCGGGCCCATGATGCCCCGGTACAACTTGCGCTCCATGATGCTGAAACGTTCCTTGCTGACGGTGTCTTCGCTTTGGGCGTGGTAGACGAACAGGCGCGGCAGGTAGAACAGCCCGGCAAACCAGCAAACGATGCTGACGATGTGGAAGGCTTTGACCCATAGATAGAGCATTTTAGTTATTCCCAGGTTCACGGTAGCGAAGATAGTAGTGGCTCCTGCGCCCGTACGTCACGTTGACGGTTGTCGCAGGACGATACGGCCCCTATTATCGACGGCTTTCCAGTGGGTTCGTTGAGGGCAGGTTTATGGTCAAGGTCGGTATCGTCGGCGGCACGGGTTACACCGGTGTCGAATTGCTGCGTCTGTTGGCTCAGCATCCGCAAGCTGAGGTGGTGGTTATCACTTCCCGATCCGAAGCCGGGCTGGCCGTGGCCGATATGTACCCCAACTTGCGAGGCCACTATGACGGCCTGGCGTTCAGTGTGCCGGACACTAAGACCCTGGGTGCCTGCGACGTGGTGTTCTTCGCCACGCCTCACGGTGTCGCCCATGCTCTGGCCGGTGAGTTGCTGGCGGCCGGTACGAAGGTTATCGACTTGTCGGCAGACTTCCGTCTGCAAGACGCCGATGAGTGGGCCAAATGGTACGGCCAGCCCCATGGTGCGCCGCAACTGTTGGAAGAGGCGGTTTACGGCTTGCCGGAGGTCAACCGCGAGCAAATCAAGCAAGCACGCCTGATTGCGGTGCCGGGTTGCTATCCGACAGCCACGCAATTGGGTTTCCTGCCATTGCTGGAAGCGGGCTTGGCGGATGTGTCGCGCCTGATCGCCGACTGCAAGTCGGGCGTCAGTGGTGCGGGCCGTGGTGCGGCGGTAGGTTCTCTGTACTCCGAAACGTCGGAAAGCATGAAAGCCTATGCGGTAAAAGGTCATCGGCACTTGCCGGAAATCCGCCAGGGCTTGCGTCGCGCTGCCGGCCAGGATGTGGGGCTGACCTTCGTGCCGCACCTGACGCCGATGATCCGCGGGATTCACTCCACACTGTATGCGACCGTCACCGATCGCTCGGTAGACCTGCAGGCGCTGTTTGAAAAGCGTTATGCCAATGAGCCGTTCGTCGATGTGATGCCGGCCGGTAGCCATCCGGAAACGCGCAGCGTGCGTGGCGCCAATGTGTGCCGTATTGCGGTGCATCGTCCGCAGGATGGCGACCTGGTGGTGGTGTTGTCGGTGATCGACAACTTGGTCAAGGGCGCGTCGGGCCAGGCGGTGCAGAACATGAACATCCTGTTCGGCCTGGACGAGAAGTTGGGCCTGTCCCACGCGGGGATGTTGCCTTAACGCGGGCTTACCGTTGCGCGAAAGGCCCGTTGATCGGGCCTTTTGCATTTTTAATGGCCGCTGGGCAGATTGATATACCGTAACAATAGTTGACCGCTTTTCTAGGAGAAGCGGATAATACCGGCCATTACGCATATGGCGGCGCTACGCCGGGAGATTATCAGCATGAGCGTTGAATCCTTCACCCCCACGGCTTTGCAATTCACCCACGGTGCTGCGCACAAGGTGAAGAGCCTGGTCGATGAAGAGGGTAATGATCGCTTGAAGCTGCGCGTATTCGTTACGGGCGGCGGTTGTTCAGGGTTTCAGTACGGTTTTACCTTCGATGAAGATGTGGCCGATGACGACACTATCGTTGAGCGCGAGGGTGTGAGCCTGGTCGTGGATCCGATGAGCTTCCAATACCTGGCGGGTGCCGAGGTGGATTATCAGGAAGGTCTGGAAGGCTCGCGCTTCGTGATCAAGAACCCTAATGCCACCACGACGTGTGGTTGCGGGTCTTCGTTCTCGATCTGATCGATAGCAGATACAAAAACGCCGCTTGGCTTTTAGGGGCCAAGCGGCGTTTTGCTGTCTGGGGTTCAGGCGGGGTAGATCGCGCCAAGCACTCGAAGCCCACGTGCGCCAGTGACGCTGGGGCGATTGGCGGCAATGCCTTCAAGGCAGCAATGGGCCAGCCAGGCGAAGGCCATTGCCTCTACCCAGTCAGGATCTACGCCGTAGGCCGCTGTAGTGCTGACATGGGTGGAAGGCAGCAGCGCGGTCAGCCGGCTCATCAGTGCCCCGTTATGGGCGCCGCCGCCACAGATCAGCAAGGTTGTTGTGTCAGTCTGGGCGCTTTGCAGGGACTCGACGATGGTCAGGGCCGTCAGCTCCAGCAGGGTGGCCTGCACGTCTTGGGGTTCAAAGGCGGGCAAGCGGCCAAGGTGCTGCTGCAGCCAGGCCAGGTTGAACACCTCTCGGCCCGTGCTTTTCGGGCCCTTGGTCAAGAAAAACGGATCGCTGAGCAACGTGGTGAGCAACTGGGGCTGTACCTTTCCGCTGGCCGCCCATTGCCCGTCCCGATCAAAGTGTTCGCCGCGCTGCAGGTGAATCCAGGCATCGAGCAGCACGTTCCCTGGGCCGCAGTCGAAACCGGCGACAGGCTTGCCCGTCTCGATCAGGCTGAGGTTGCTGAACCCGCCGATATTCAATACCGCGCGATTGCCCGTCTGCTCGCCGAACAAGGCTTCATGAAAGGCAGGAACCAAAGGAGCGCCTTGGCCGCCGGCAGCGACATCGCGGCTGCGGAAATCGCTGACGACGGTGATGCCTGTGAGTTCGGTGAGGAGGGCAGGGTTGCCGACTTGAACAGTAAAACCTCGGGCGGGTTCATGGCGAATCGTCTGGCCATGGCTGCCAATCGCCCGAATGTCCTGAGGCTTGAGGTTCTGTTGATCCAGCAAGGAGTGGATGCCTTGAGCCGCAAGCGTTACCCACTGCTGCTGGGCAATTGCCGAGCGGGCGATTTCATCCGGACCACTGGCGCATAGGCTCAGCAGTTCTGTGCGCAAGGCGTCAGGCATTGGGATATAGCGGGTGGCGATCAGATTGATCGCCGCGCCTTGTTCGATTAGGGCGATATCCAGGCCGTCGAGGCTGGTCCCGGACATCACGCCGATATAGAGCGGCATACCTTAACGCTTCGCCGAAGCCAGCAAGGTGGAGCGCTCTTGATCCATCCGTGCCATCAGCGGCTGGCTCTGTTGCATGAAGCGCGCGCGTTCGGCCTTGGCAATCGGGTCGGCCATCGGCAGCTTCTGGCCCAATGGGTCGACGTGTACGCCGTTGACCTGGAACTCGTAGTGCAAGTGCGGGCCGGTGGAGAGGCCGGTGGTACCGATGTAGCCGATCACTTGGCCCTGTTTCACGTTGCCGCCTGTCTTGACGCCCTTGGCGAACCCTTGCATGTGACCATACAGCGTACGGTAAGTGTTGCCGTGCTGAATGATCACCGTATTGCCGTAACCACCACGGCGCCCCGCCAACAAGACCTTGCCGTCGCCCGCCGCCTTGATTGGCGTGCCACGCGGCGCGGCATAGTCGACGCCCTTGTGTGCGCGAATTTTGTTCAGAATTGGATGCTTGCGGCCCATGGAGAAACGCGAGCTAATACGGGCAAAGTCAACGGGTGTACGGATGAAGGCCTTGCGCATGCTGTTGCCATCAGCCGTGTAGTAGCTGCTGTTGCCTTGTTTGTTGGTGTAGCGCACGGCGGTGTAGGTTTTGCCACGGTTTGTGAAGCGTGCAGAAAGAATGTTGCCAGTGCCGACCACTTTTCCGTTGGCTACTTTCTGTTCGTAGATCACGTCGAATTCGTCGCCTTGACGGATGTCCTGGGCGAAGTCGATGTCGTAGCCAAATACGCTGGCCATGTCCATGGTCATGCTATGCGACAGGCCCGCACGCGCGGCCGACTGCGACAGGGAGCTGTTGATCACGCCATGTACGTAGGCGGAACGCATGACGGGTTTGGTGGTGATTCTGTTGAATGCGAAGCCTTTGGCGCCTTTGCTCAGGCTGATGCTTTCCAGGTCACTGATGCTGGTGTGCAGGTTGTTCAACTGGCCGTCTGGCGTCAGCTCAAATTCAAGCTTTTGACCACGTTTGAGCTGAGTGAATTGCTTGGCTTGCTTATCGCTGGCGAGCACGTCATTTACAGCGGCGGCAGGCAACCCAACTTTTTCGAACAGGGTCGAGAGTGTGTCGCCTTTGCCCACGATGACTTCGCGATGCTGGGGACTCTTGGCTGCTGCAGGTGCTTCCTGGGCGGCTTGCTGGGTGTCTTCGGGTGTGCTTTCGATCTGGGCGAAAGGTGATTCAGTTGCAGTGTTTGTGGCTTGTTGAGCGTCGGAAGCGTCTTGATCTTGTGTCAGTTGTTCAACTGGGCTTTCCAGATCAAGGCTCAGGGATGTTCGTTTGGCTTCAACGTCACTGGAAGGGAATACCAGCAGTGCCAGGCTGAGAAGGGCGGCGATACCACTTGCGGCGAGCAGGTGGGTCTTCGGGTAAAGCGGCGGCGCTTTAGACGGTTCAGTGGTCATAAGTAATTTTGACTTTGAAGATGAAATGGAAAAGATGAATGACATGATGAAGATGAAATAACTGTATAAAATATAACCAAATCATCTGTGGCGCAAGCTCGCGAACGCTGGGCTTGCTGAACGGTGTCCGTGCGCAGGGCAAAACTTGTAATTAGTCCCTGATCTTGTATGGTTGGTTCCCTTTTGAATCTGAGCCTTGCGGGTCTGTTATGAAGTCGGTTGAAGAGCAGCTAGCGCTGATAAAACGTGGTGCGGAAGAACTGTTGGTCGAGTCCGAGCTGATCGAAAAACTCAAGCGTGGCCAACCCCTGCGTATCAAGGCTGGCTTTGATCCGACTGCGCCGGATCTGCACCTGGGTCATACCGTGCTTATTAATAAGCTGCGTCAGTTCCAGGAGCTGGGCCATCAGGTCATCTTCCTTATAGGTGACTTCACTGGGATGATCGGTGATCCGAGCGGCAAGAGCGCTACGCGCCCGCCGCTGACTCGCGAACAGGTGCTCGATAATGCCGAGACCTATAAGACCCAGGTATTCAAGATCCTTGATCCAGCCAAGACCGAGGTGGCGTTCAACTCCACCTGGATGGACAAAATGGGGCCGGCAGATTTCATTCGCCTGACTTCCCAGTACACCGTGGCGCGCATGCTTGAGCGCGACGACTTCGACAAGCGCTACTCGACCAATCAGCCAATCGCCATCCATGAGTTCCTTTATCCGCTGGTTCAGGGGTACGACTCGGTGGCGCTGCGTGCGGATGTCGAGCTGGGTGGCACCGATCAGAAGTTCAACCTGCTGATGGGGCGTGAATTGCAGCGCGCCTATGGTCAGGAGGCTCAGTGCATTCTGACCATGCCATTGCTGGAGGGCTTGGATGGCGTCAAGAAGATGTCCAAGTCCCTGGGTAACTATGTCGGTATCCAGGAAGCGCCGGGTGTGATGTACGGCAAGCTGGTGTCTATTCCGGATGCACTGATGTGGCGCTACTTCGAGTTGTTGAGCTTCCGCTCGATGGACGAAATCAATGCGCTGCGTGCGGATGTCGAGGCGGGCGCTAATCCTCGGGATGTGAAGATTAAGCTGGCTGAAGAAATCGTTGCGCGCTTCCATGGTGAGGAGGCTGCGGCCAGCGCTCACCGTGCGGCAGGTAATCGCATGAAAGATGGCGAGCTGCCTGACGATCTGCCCGAGATTGAGCTGACTGCTGCCGAGGCGATGCCGATTGCCGCTGTGCTTAATAAAGCTGGCCTGGTGAAGAATTCAGCGGTCGCGCGTGATCTTTTGGGGTCCGGCGGTGTGCGTATAGATGGTGAGGTGGTTGATCGCACCTTTATATACGAGCTGGGCGCCACTCACGTTTGCCAGGCGGGCAAGAAGGCATTTGCGCGAATTACGCTCAAATCCGAATAAGTCTGAAATAGATGTTGACGGCGAATTATATCTGTCTATAATTCGCCCCACTTCCGGCGCAGTCGAAACGGAAAACTCCTTGATAAACAATGAGTTACGAAGTTCTCGACAGCAAGTTGCTTCAGTTCATCGAAGCCAAAAGGAAGTTGAAAAAG